>JBIIXW010000039.1:0-24160 GCA_044347165.1 Chthoniobacteraceae bacterium | reverse complement strand
GCCGGACTCGATCTCTCCACCTACCAAGCCACCCTTCAGGGAAGTGACAACGGGAAGGTCGTACACAGCGGCAACGCCTCTGGAAGCCTCCTCTTCACCTGCGTGAAAGGAACCGAGGAACCCGTGATGCCTCCCAAGGGCGACCGCCTCAACGATGGCGAACTCGCCATCATGGAAAAATGGATTAAAGATCGCCTCCTCGAAAGTGCCTCAAGCAAAGGCGTCGCCGCCTCGAACAAAGTCGAGGTTGCCGCGGTCTCCCTCGAACGCCCCGCGGGCCCGCCACCCATGCCAGGCGACCTCAACCTCGAACCCTACGTTCAAACCAAGCTCGAAAACGCGCTCGTCGCCCTCGGGGCAAGCCCATGGGCGCCTCTCGTCGCCGTCGGCGGACAACGTCAAATCATCCTCTACAACACGGAGTCCCTCCGACCGCTCGGCGTTCTCCCATTCAATGAAGGATTCCCCGCCATCGTGCGCTTTTCCCGCAACGGTCAGGTTCTCCTCACCGGCGGCGGTCTAGGCGGAAAGTCTGGTCAAGTCGCCCTCTGGAAAATCGCCAACGGCGAGCGCATCGGAACCGTCGGCAATGAGTTCGACTCCGTCCTGGGCGCGGACGTCAGTCCGGACCACACCAAAGTTGCCCTTGGAGGCCCCCTTCGCCTCGTCAAAGTTTACAACTCTCAAAACGGGCAACTCCTTCACACCCTCAAAAAACACACCGACTGGATCACCTCCGTCGTGTTCTCTCCAGACGGCAAACTGTTCGCCTCCGCCGATCGCGCAGGAGGCATTACCGTTTGGGAAACCGCTACCGGAAAAGAATTTAACACTCTGCCCGGCCATAAATCTGCCGTAAACGCTCTCGCCTTCCTCCCAAACGTGCTCGCTTCCGCCGGCGCAGACGGAACCATTGTTCTCTGGGACCCAAACGAAGGGAAAGAGATACGCAAGTGGAACGCCCACGCGGGCGGCTGCGAGTTCGTCGACTTCAACTCCGAAGGACAAATCGTCACGTGCGGACGAGACAAACTCACCAAAGTGTGGGACAACATGGGCAAGGTGCTCATGACCTCACAACCCATGACCGAGATTGCGCTCCGGTCGGTCCTCAGCTCGGGGAAAGTGATTGCCGGAGACTGGAACGGCAAAATCCAAGTCTACCCCATTGCCGACGGTGGCAAACCGACCGCCGAAATCACGGCCAACCCACGCCCCATCGCCGAGCACCTCAAAAAAGCTCGCGAGACCTTCAAAGTCGCGGAGGCGAAAGCTCAGGCAGCCCGCGAACAACTCGCCCAACTCACCCAAAAGGTCGAGGCAGCCAAAACCGCCGGACAAGACGCCGCACCGCTCGAAGCCGAGCTCGGGAAAGCCAAACCGGCCATTGACGCGGCCCAAGCAGAAGCAAAAACCGCAAAAGCTGACCTCGCGCACTGGGAAAGGGGCGACGCGTTCCTCGTCGTCCAAAAAGCTCGCGCGAAAGCAGACGAGGCAAAGGCAAAAGTGGCCGCACTCACCGCGAGCATCGCCAACGCGACCGCACGCAGCCAGCAAGCCGATAGCGACATCGTCGACGCGGAAAAGGCACTCGCGGCAGCGCCGAGCAAAATCTCTGCCGCCGAAAAGTCTTACACTGAGGCAAGGACGAAAGCAGAGCAGTTGGAGGCCAAAGTCAAAGCAGCCAAAGACCTGGTTGCCGGCACGGAAACCAAACTGACCGCTGCGAAACAATCCCTCGAAGAGGCCACCAAGGCAGGGCCGACCCTCAAAGCCAGAACCACCCAACTCGATCAGCGCACGCAAACGGCCAGCAAGACGGTGGAAGCCGCAGCGAACACCCTGCGAGAGAAACAAAAAGCCCTCGACGCAAAATCCGCAGAAGTGAACCCCAAACTCGCTGACGCCAAGAAAACACGCGACGGGCTCACCACGCAAATTGCAGAAAAACAGAAAGCCGTGGACTCCTCTTCCGCCTCCCTCGCGAAACGAACGGAAGACGCCAAAAAGGCGTTCGACGATGCCGCAAAGCTGGCAGCAGAAACGCAAAAATCGTTGGAAACCCAAACGGCCGCTAAAGCCGCACCAGAAGTCATCGCGCCCCTCAAGCAACAGTGGGAGAACCAGCAAAAAGACGTGGCGGCGAAAAAAGCAGCGTTGGAAGGAATCAACCCAGCGCACCAGAAACTCTCAGCCGAGCTCGCAGAACTGAAGCCGAAGCTGGCAACTGCTAACAACACAATCACCGCTCTAGAAGCCTCCGTGACTCCAATGCGTGCAGAAGTGGAACGTCTCCAGAAAGACCACGCCACCAAGCTCGCCGCACTGGAAGCCATCAAGCCAGACCGCGCCAAGCTCGACGCCGACTTGGCCGCAAACAAAGCGCAAACCGATAAGTCCACCGCAGACATCGCGGCGCTGGGAAAGACGCTCGACCAACAAAAAGAGGCCGTTCGCGCTGCAGATCAAGAGTTCCGTCCTGCATCGCAAGCGCTTGCAAAGGCAGAGAAAGCTCTGCAACAGGCCAAGGATGACTTTCCAAAGCGCCAAAAAGCGCTCGCCGACGCCAAGAAAGCTCAGCCTTTGATCAAGAAGGACGCCGCAGCCGAAAAGGAACGCTCTGAGAAGGAACTCGCGTCCGCGAAAACCCAAGTGGACCCCAGCAAGGCTGAAGCAGACAAACGATTCGCAGAGTTCAAATCGCGTTGGGGTGAACCCACCGCGATGTAAACCTCGCTCCCACACTCCCAAACCCGTCGTTCGGTTCAGCGGACGACGGGTTTCTTTTAACCCTCTCCCTCCCATGAAAATACCAACCCTCCTTGCAACGGCCCTCCTCCTCGCGGGCCACCTCCATGGTGCCGACGCACTCAACCCCAATCACCCCGACCGTACGCCTCAACCCGGCGTACCCACCGGAAGCATCACCGCCGGAACCTTCAGCGATTCGAAAATCTACCCAGGCACCCGACGCGACTACAGCGTGTACGTTCCCGCCCAATACTCCCCCTCACAACCCGCCGCTCTCATGGTATTCATGGACGGAAACGGTTACGCAAAAAAAGACGGCGCCTTTCGCGTTCCCGTCCTCTTCGACAACCTCATCCACCAAAAAGCCATGCCCGTCACTGTTGCGGTGTTCGTCCAACCCGGCACCATCCCCGCAACCAAACCCGGAGCGAAAGATCGCAGCAACCGTTCCTTCGAATACGACTCCATGGGAGACCGTTACGCTAACTTCCTCCTCGAAGACTTCCTCCCCGTTGTCCTGAAAGATCTCAACATCTCGAAAGACCCCAAACAACGCGCCGTCTGTGGTATCTCCTCCGGAGGCATCTGCGCCTTCACCGTTGCTTGGGAAAAACCGGACCAGTTTGGTAAAGTCCTCAGCCACATCGGAAGTTTCACCAACATCCGTGGCGGCTGGGCTTACCCTGGACTCATCCGCAAGTCCAAGCCCGCTCCCAAGCCGCTCAAGGTGTACATCCAAGAAGGCAAAGACGACCTGAACAACCTCTTCGGCAACTGGCCTCTCGCGAACGAAGACCTCGCCGCCGCCTTTAAGTTCGCCGGATACGAATACCAGTTCGAAATGACCGACGGAGGTCACTCCGGAAACTGGGGCGGCGACCGCTTACGCACCGCCCTTCGTTGGCTCTGGTCTGATCAAGTGAAGTAACCCACCTCAACCCCAACTTTTACTTCCCATGAAAGCGATTTCCTCCTCCCTCTTCGCCCTCGCCCTCACTGCGGCATCCCTCTCGCTGCACGCCCAACAAACGGCGACTCCGCCCGCATGGCAACCTCACGCCGACGCTGTAGAACGCGCCGACGTCCCCCACGGCACCGTCATCGACATGCCCGCTTGGGAATCAAACATCTTCGCCAACACCACACGCGATTGGGCGATTTACGTCCCCGCCCAGTACAAAAAGGGTGATCCCGCCGCACTCATGATTTTTCAAGACGGCAAGGGCTACAAAGACACCAAAGGGCGCTGGCGAGTCCCCGTCGTGTTCGACAACCTCATCGCCCGTGGCGATATGCCAGTCACTATCGCCGTCTTCATCAACCCCGGCACCTTCAAACCCGAACCAGGCCAACCGGCGTCAGACCCAAAACGCCGCTCTAACCGAAGTGCAGAATACGACAGCCTCGGAGACCGCTACGCGCGCTTCCTCCTCGAAGAAATCATTCCCGAGGTGGAAAAGACCTACACGCTCTCGAAGGACCCCAATATGCACGCCATCTGCGGTGCGAGCTCTGGCGGCATCTGCGCCTTTACCGTCGCGTGGGAGCGACCCGACGCCTTCCGTAAAGTCCTCTCCACCATCGGAAGCTTTACCAACATCCGTGGAGGAAACGTCTACCCCTCCATCATTCGCAAATCTGAACAAAAACCGCTCCGCGTCTATCTTGCTGACACCAGCGGTGATGTGGACAACCAGTTCGGAAGCTGGCCCCTCGCCAACAAACTCATGGCCTCTGCTCTCCAATACATGGGCTACGACGTCCGATTCGATTGGGCCGAAGGTTTCGCCCATAACAGCGACCACGGCGGCGCCCTCTTCCCTGATGCCGTCAAATGGCTCTGGCGCAAAGAACAACACCAACCCGTCGCCTTCGATACCAAGGGCGACTTGAAAGGCGACATGACCATCCTTCGCCAACTCATCCCCGGTGAAGGCTGGCAGATCGTCGCCGATAAACTCGGATTCGCGGACGCTCCCTGCCCCGACAAGGACGGCAACTTCTACTTCTCGGACATGAAGGCACCGGCCGTGTTCAAAGTGAGCGCTGTGGACGGAAAACGCACTGAAATCGCGAAAGAACCCGTGAGCGGACTCAAGTTCGGCCCAGACGGTTTGCTCTACGGCTGCCAGGGCTCCAAGAATCGCGTGATCTCCATCGATCCCGCCTCCGGTGCCATCAAGGAGGTTGCCACCAATGTGAAGCCCAACGATTTAGCCGTGACCGCGGACGGCTTTATCTACATCACCGAAACGGGTGCTCAAAAAATCACGCGAATCCATAGCAAGACCGGTGAAACGACCACCGCGGACACCGGCATCACCGGGCCCAACGGAATCGCCCTTTCACCCGACGGTGGCACGTTGGCGGTGTCCGATTACAAAGGCGAACACGTCTGGACCTTTCGAGTGAACGCCGACGGATCCCTCGACGCGAAAATGCCGACCATGACGCTTCGCTTGCCCATCGATCCCAAAGGCGAGTTCAAACACAACGAACCGCCCCCGTACCAACCCGCCTCCAAGGGCGACGGAATGGCCGTCGATAAGTCGGGACGCTACTACGTGACGTCTGCCGTCGGAGTTCAAATTTTTGATCCCACGGGCCGGCACTGCGGTGTCTTTCATAAACCACTGGAAGACAAACCACTGACAAGCTGCACCCTTGCAGGCGAGAAGCACGAGTTCCTGTACGTAACAAACGGTGACACCATCTTCCGGCGGAAGCTGAAGGTTGACTGACGGGCACCCCATCTTCAGGCGCCTCGCTTTGCCTAAGGGCGGAACCTGTCTCCACGAGAGTCCTCGTACTCATCAAATGTGGGGCAGGCATCTTGCCTCTCTCCGTGCCTGACTCCGCGGGTAGGAACCTGCCCCTTTTTATTCGGGAAAGTTTCGCTCCCTGCTGAAATCTTCCCGAGGGTTCTCCCACCATGCCTGCACCGTCCCTCACCACCGACCCGATTCCCGCGTTGTCGCTCCGCATCGCCATTCCAGCGAGCACCGGAATGCTGTTCAACACGATGTTCAACTTCGTGGACACCTACTGCGCTGGTCTCATCTCCACGGACGCCCTCGCCTCGCTCTCACTCTCATTCCCCGTTTTTTTCCTCTTCATCGCCCTCGGCTCCGGCATCAGTCAGGCCACCACCGCGCTCATGGCCAACGCAATCGGTTCCGGCGAAAAGCTTCTCGCCGTCAGGCTGTTCAAACAGTCCCTCCTGTGCACCCTTTCCATCGGTCTCAGCGCCAGCGCACTCGGCTTTCTCGTCGCGCCCCATCTCTTCCGATTATTGGGCGCAGACGACCAGTACCTGCAAACCGCCCTCTCCTACATGAACGTCCTCCTTGCTGGAGGCGTCTTCTTCCTCCTCACCCTCACCATGAACAGCGGACTCACCGCCCAAGGAGAAACCCGCACCTACCGTAACTTTCTCGTCGTCGCCTGCGTCGCAAATCTCCTGCTCAATCCCGTCCTCATGTGGGGCTGGCTCGGAACCCCGCCCCTAGGCGTCGCCGGAATCGCACTCGCCACCGTCATCGTCCAAACCCTCGGCGCAGTCTGGCTCTACCGCAAAGTCAGCTCCTCCCCCCTTTTCGCAGAGTCACCACTGACCACCCTCAAACCAGAACCGGAACTCATCCGTCAAATCCTCAGCCAATCCATCCCCTCCGCCCTCAACATGCTCACCGTCGCGCTGGGCGTCTTCATCATCTCATGGTTCGCCAAACACTTCGGCAAAGAAGCCGTCGCCGCCGCCGGCATCGCCATGCGCATCGAGCAAGTCGTCCTCATGCCCGCCATCGGGCTCGGCACCGCCGTACTCACGCTGACCGGACAAAACCACGGCGCCGGCAAGCCCGACCGAGTACGGCAAGCCTGGCGGTTTAACGCAGTCCTCGGGGCGGCTCTCATGCTCGCGGGCGGAATCATCGTCTACGCGCTGCGAGAACCCGCAATGAAGCTCCTCTCCAATGACTTAAAAGTGATCGCACACGGCGTGAAGTACCTCGGCTACTCCAGCCTCACCCTCGCAACCTACCCCATCCTGTTCGTCACCGTGTTTCTCATGCAGGGACTGAAACGACCGGCCTACGGTTTTCTGATGGGGCTCTACCGACAAATCCTCGCGCCCGCACTCGTGTTCCCCTTGTTCGCCTTCACCCTCAAGGGCGGCATTGACGGACTCTGGCTGGGAATCCTCGTCGTGAACTGGAGCGCCGCCCTGTTCGCCCTCTGGTGGGGCAACCGCGTCTCACTCAACCAGCGCTCGAATATTTCTGTCCCAAGTTAAAACCTGCTCCCCAGCACCTCACGCCCGCATCCTGCTCTCCCTCAGACCCATCCCATGCCCTCCCCAAAACATCGCACGCCTGAGGACGATCGACTCGCAGAAACCAAGAATCGCACCAAAAACTGGCGCCGCTGGGGTCCCTACCTCTCCGAACGCCAGTGGGGCACGGTTCGCGAAGATTACTCGTCCGACGGCGAAGCATGGAACCACTTCCCCCACGACCATGCGCCCTACCGCGCCTATCGCTGGGGCGAGGAAGGAATCCTCGGGTTCTGTGACCGACGCGCCAGACTCTGCTTCTCGCTCGCGCTCTGGAACGGTCACGACCCCATCCTCAAAGAACGCCTCTTCGGCCTCTCCAACCCCGAGGGAAACCACGGTGAAGATGCGAAAGAAGTCTGGTACTACCTCGATTCCACTCCCACCCATTCCTATGCAAAAGGCCTCTACAAATATCCGCAGGCCGCATTTCCGTACGATTCCCTCCGCGCAAATAACCGCGCCCGGTCCCGCCTCGAACGCGAACACGAACTCCATGAGACCGGTGTCTTTGACGACAACGCCTACTTCGATGTCTTCGTCGAATACGCCAAAGCCGATGCCGAAGATCTCCTCATCCGCGTCACCGTCCATAACCGCGCACAACACCCAGCACCGCTTCACCTTATCCCCATGCTCTGGTTCCGAAATACCTGGAGCTGGGGCCCCACCGAGGAATCAACCAAACACCGTCCCACCCTCTCCCTCGCCGAACCACAACGCATCCACGCAAGCCACGACGTGCTCGGCGTCTACTCCCTCCACTGGGACTCTTCCGGCACACCTCTCTTCACCGAAAACAACACCAACCTCCAACACCTGTACGGCGTTCCAAACACATCCCCGTTCGTCAAAGACGGCATCCAGCGCACTGTCATTCAACAAGATTCATCCGCTTCCCACCCCACCCAAGGCACGCGCGCAGGCCTCCACCATCCCCTGACCCTCGACCCGCTCGGCTCCGTCACCATCCGCCTCCGCCTCCGCGCAGAAACCCTGCCCCCACTGACCGATCCGTTCGCTGACTTTAACTCCATCTTCTCGCAACGCATCGAAGAAGCCGACGCATTCTACGCCGCAAGGACCCCCAGCAATCTCTCCCCCGATCAAGTTCTCGTCTATCGACAAGCCTTCGCCGGCCTGCTCTGGACCAAGCAGTACTACCGCTTCGTCGTGCCAGAGTGGCTCTCAGGTGACCCGCTCCAGCCTCCCCCCCCGCCCGGACGCGGCAGCATTCGCAACGGCGACTGGCAGCACTTCCACGCGGCCGACATTCTCTCCATGCCCGACAAATGGGAGTACCCTTGGTTCGCAGCGTGGGACCTCGCCTTCCACATGCTGCCCATGGCGGAAATCGATCCCGACTTCGCCAAAGGCCAACTCGAACTGCTCCTCCGCGAATGGTACATGCACCCTTCCGGAAAACTCCCCGCCTACGAGTGGAACTTCGACGACGTCAATCCACCCGTCCACGCATGGGCCTGTTGGCGGGTCTACAAAATCTCCGCGCGCGGCGATAAACGAGACCGCGCCTTCCTCGAACGCTGCTTCCTCAAACTCCTCATCAACTTCACTTGGTGGGTCAACCGCAAGGATGTGAACGGACGCAACATCTTCGCAGGCGGATTCCTCGGCCTCGATAACATCGGCCTGTTCGACCGATCCAAACCCCTGCCCGAAGGTCATATCCTTGCCCAAGCCGACGGCACCGCATGGATGGCGTTCTATTGCGGCATCATGCTCGCCATCGCCGTCGAACTCGCCTCCGAAAACCCCGTTTACGAAGACATTGCCTCCAAGTTCTTTGAACACTTCGTCCAAATCATCGATGGCATCAACGCCATCGGAGAATCTGGCCTCTGGGACGAGGAAGACGGTTTCTACTACGACCGCATCCTGAAGCCAGGTCACGCCTCGCTGCCCGTGCGCTTCCGTTCGATGGTCGGAATCATCCCGCTCTTCGCCGTCGAAATCATCGATCCGCGAGTGCTCGACCGCCTCAAGGGCTTCCGCGTCCGGCTCGAATGGTTCCTCAAACACCGCCCCCACCTCGCTCAACACGTTCAAATCAAACAGCGAACTGATGGCTCCGGCGAACTGCTGCTCCTCTCCATCGTGTCGCGTGACCGCCTCCAACGCGTCCTCAACCGGGTGCTCGACGAAAACGAGTTCCTCTCCCCTTGGGGCATCCGGTCCGTGTCACGCGACCTCGAGAAAAATCCCTATCGCCTCAACATCGCCGGCCAACCTTACGAAATGACCTACGAGCCCGGCGAATCGCGGAGCGCCCTCTTCGGCGGAAACTCCAACTGGCGCGGTCCTATCTGGTTCCCCGTCAACTATCTGTTGATTGAAGCTCTCGAACGTTACCACCACTTTTACGGTGACTCTTTCACCGTCGAACTTCCCGCAGGCTCGGGCAAGAACGCCAGCCTGATGGAGGCCTCCAACGAAATCTCACGCCGACTGTCCGCCATCTTCACGCTCAACGAAAAGGGTTT
This sequence comes from Chthoniobacteraceae bacterium, assembly GCA_044347165.1. GTDB lineage: Bacteria > Verrucomicrobiota > Verrucomicrobiia > Chthoniobacterales > Chthoniobacteraceae > JBEEPE01. The sequence goes on along the minus strand of JBIIXW010000039.1, from coordinate 14,575 downwards.
CCGCCCCTGCTTCGGAGACAACGTGCGCTACGCCACCGATCCTCACTGGCGGGATTGCGTCCTCTTCCACGAATACTTCCACGCAGACGTTGGATGCGGACTCGGCGCAAACCATCAAACCGGCTGGACAGCCCTCATCACCCGCTGCCTCGCCAAAGCCGCCCGCTGATGGAGCCACCTTCGATCGGTGCTGTTTTCTCGCCGCATAGACACTTGATGTCCCCTCACCAACCAAGGATTTTTCTGAAAGCTCTCACCCCATGAACTCACGCCCCTTCCTCCGCACCCTGCTCGCCCTCGCCATCCCGACGCTCTCCAACGCCGGCGATGAACGTCAGGTAGAAATCGCCAAACAAGGCGGCTTTGTTCCAAAAATTCAGCCCGCATCCGACGAGGCTGCCAACGCAATCAAAGGCTTCAAACTCGCGCCAGGCCTCGCACTAGATCTCTGGGCGGCAGAGCCGCTTCTGGCAAATCCCGTGGCATTCGCCACCGATGAAAAAGGCCGCTGGTTTGTCGCTGAAACGTTCCGACTCCACGCCGGCGTCAGCGACATCCGCGCCCACATGAACTGGCTCGAAGACGAACTCGCGAGTACCAACCTCGATTCGTTCCTCGCCATCCTCAAAGGCGACCCCAAGGTCGAGTTCGAGAAAAACGCCAAAAACTCGGAACGCGTCCAACTGGTTTGGGATAGCAAAGGCGTCGGACGTGCAGATAGTTCCAGCATCTTTGCCGAAGGTTTCAATGGTCCGCTCGACGGTCTCGCCTCCGGCGTACTCGCCCGAAAAGGCGCGGTCTATTTCACCTCCATCCCCGACCTTTGGATGCTCAGGGACACCAAAGGACACAACACAGCCGACACAAAAACCTCTCTGGCAAAAGGCTTTGGCGTTCGAACCGCATTTCTCGGACACGATCTCCACGGCCTGCGCATGGGTCCCGACGGCCGCATCTATTTCACCGTGGGAGACCGCGGCGCCAACGCCACCGCGGTGGATGGATCGACCGTTAAAAATACTGAGACCGGTGCCGTTTACCGCTGCAATCCCGATGGTTCGAAGCTGGAAATCTTTGCCCTCGGACTCAGAAACCCCCAGGAACTCGCGTTTGACGAGTTCGGGAATCTTTTCACAGGCGACAACAACTCCGACGCCGGAGACCCCGCGCGTTGGGTCTACGTTCAGCAGAACAGCGACAGCGGATGGCGGATCGGATGGCAGTTTCTCACCAAGCCCGATGCGCGGGGTCCATGGCTTTCCGAACGACTCTGCTACCCCGCATTCCCAGGCCAAGCAGCCCACCACTTGCCCCCCGTGGCCATCCTCGGCAACGGTCCCAGCGGGCTCACCTATAACCCCGGAACCGGCCTCTCCCCGGAATGGCACGGCTACTTCTTCCTCGCAAACTTCAGTGGAAGCCCCTCCAACAGCGGCGTTTTTGCGGTTCAGGCTGTTCCAAAAGGGGCCGGCTTTGAAATGTCCGCCCCAAAAAAACCCGTGTGGAACCTTCTCGCAACCGACGTCGAGTTTGGGGTGGATGGAAAACTCTACGTCCTCGACTGGGTCAACGGTTGGGGCATGAACGGAAAAGGCCGCATCTACCGCAGCACCACCGAAAACACCGCGAATGCTAACCTTCAAAAAGAGGTGCAACTCCTCCTCGCTCAAGGTTTCACTTCCCTGCCAGAACCCAGACTCGTCGAACTGCTGAACCATCCCGACATGCGCGTTCGCATGGAAAGCCAGTTCGAGTTGGCAGAGCGCCACGCCATTCCATCCCTCCAAAAAGCAACCCTCGCCGGAAACCCCCAGTTTACGCGTATCCATGGAATCTGGGGACTCGGACAAACCGCGCGCGCCAGCAAGTCGAACGCATCCGCCCTGCTGCCCAGCCTCTCCGACCCTGACGACGAGATTCGCGCCCAAGCAGCACGAACGCTCGGCGATATCCCCGACAACACCTCCGTCGGCGCGCTGGTGCCATTGCTAAACGATGCGTCTCCACGCGTCCGCTCGTTCGCAGCCATCGCCCTCGGCAACCTCCACGCGAAAACTGCCACCCCCGCCTTGCTGGAAGCACTCGCCGAGACTTCGTCCGACGACCCCGCACTCCGACACGCCCTCATGTCAGGCCTCGCAGGAGCCAATGATCCCGAGACTCTCGCCAAAGCCGCCGACCACCGCGAGACGTCCGTGCGAATCGGCGCCGCCGTGGCGCTCCGCCGCCTGAAACATCCGAGCATTCAACGATTCCTTAAGGACAGGGACGCCTCGGTAGCGGCAGAGGCTGCCCGCGGCGTTCACGACGAATCCATCACCGACGCGATGCCCGCCCTCGCGGACTTACTCGCTAACACTCCGACCCTCGCGAGCTTGCCGAACGGCTCCAAACTAGCCCCCGCACCGAAAGACGCCATCCTCCGACGCGCCATCAACGCGGCTTTCCGAACGGGGCGCTCCGTAGATGCCTCGCGCCTCGTGGCCGCAGCGCTCCAACCGGATTTGGAAAATGTGCACCGAGTCTCTGCCCTGCAATCCCTCGGCACGTGGGAAAACCCACCCAAACTCGACCGCGTCATGGGCCTTCACCGCCCCCTCCCTCAGCGAAGCCCCGCTCCCGCAATCGAGGCCCTCAGCGCAAAGGCTGCTGCGCTTCTGTCGCCCAGCTTGCCGGCGCCGGTACTGACCGAGGCCATCGCCCTCGTCGCCAAGTTCGGCCCGAGCTTGCCCATCCCGGCAGGGGCGCTATCGGCGATTGTTTCAAACCCAAAAATCGACGCCGAAGCCCGCGCAGCTGCCCTTCGCACGATGGCCTCTCTCAACGACCCCGCACTCATTGCGTCGGTTGATTTGGCAGCGGTCGATGCCTCCGAGGTCCTGCGGAAAGCGGCCACCAAGCTCCGAACCGATCTCAAACTTCCCGGCGGCGGCGCTCCCGCACTCGCAAAAATTTTGGAGATCGGCACGACAGGCGAAAAGCAGAACGCCATCCAATCGCTTGCAACACTCACAGACGCTCGCGCCGCTGAACTGCTCGAACAAAAACTGGATGTCCTAATCCAAGGCAAGCTGCCCCCAGAGCTGCACCTCGAACTCCTCGAAGCCGTTGCCAAACGAACAGAACCCACTCTTCAAACGAAGTTTGCCACATACAAAGCCTCCCTCGCCGCCTCCGATCCACTCGCTGACTTCCGACAATCCCTAGCCGGTGGCAACGCGGCGGAAGGACGCCGCATTTTCATGGAAAAAGCCGAGGCCTCCTGTACCCGCTGCCACAAGGTGAAGAACGACGGCGCGGAAGTCGGACCCAACCTCACGGATGTCGGCAAACGCCAAACACGCGAATACCTCCTGGAATCCATCGTCAACCCAAATGCAAAGATTGCGGCAGGGTTTGAGACGGTGATTGTAACCGCCCGCGACGGAGCAATTCACGCTGGCATCCTGAAATCAGAAACGGCGGACACACTCACCCTGATGCCGCCCACAGGCACCCCGCTGAACTTGAAAAAAACGGAGATTCAAAAGCGAGAGAGCGGCCCATCAGGAATGCCACCTCTCGGCGCAGTACTCACCCGCCGAGAACTCCGCGACTTGGTGGAATACCTCACAACACTCCGTTGAGGTCGAGGACCGGTGCGGAGCAGGCTTCGCATCAGCAACACTCGGGACCAAGGCTCACGCCCATCTCAAACAAACGACCGTCAAAGTCTGCGCCGGCTGACCGGACTGATTCGACATTCTCCGTGGCGTACAAAGACGATCCGGCCATCACTCCACCCGAAAGCAGACGTTTTCGACGCAGGCAGCTCCATTGCCGTCTCGCACGATGACGAACAGCCGGTAAGGGCCGCTTTTCGCCGGAGCACGAATCACCGCCTGCGTCCCCTCCGTATGCACGATGGATTCCGGAACCGCCGGTGGTTCCACCTCGCGGTCTCCCCCGACGCGAATGTCACGACTCTCTTCATGCACCACCCACTCAATCTGCAACGCATCTCCCTCTGGATCTGACACATCAACCCGGGCAACGCTGAGTCGTCCGGGTTCCACCACCGCCTCGCGCAAATCCGTCCGCACTTTACCAATCCGCGGACACCGATTCGAAGGCCACATATCCGTCCACGCACGGCACATCGCATCCACCGGAGGAAGTTTTTCGCCCGTTTTGAGAAACATACCAAACCACGTGGACGTGGTTTCCTGCTTCTGCCCCCAGTAAAAACAGAAACTTCCGAGACAGAACTCACCGCATTCTTCCTCCACCAACTTCTGCATGGCGTAGTAGCTAGCGGCCTTCTCTCGACTGGACGGTTCAATCGCCGCGCCCCAAGGCGTCTTCTGCACCTGCCAGTATCCCGGCGGACCAAACTCGCCGAGAACAAACGGTTTGCGCCAACCTGCATTTCTAATGGCGGTCGCAGCACCGGCTGCTTCCGCGTAAGCGTTCACCCCCAAGATATCAAGATTCGGATAGTGCTCGATGACCGAACGCACGCGCACCGGCGAGGTCCCAGCAATGACGGACATGACCGGATGATGCGGGTCCTCCTCCTTCACGATACCCGCAAGAATGTTCATTTCTTTCCACACGTGAGGAACGTTCCCGTCGGTCTCTGGACCCTCCATTTCATTGCCAAGCCCCCACAGCAGAATGGCAGGGTGATCTTTGTATTTGCGAATGATGCTGCGAACCATCTCTCGCTGCTTCGCCGTTTGCGCGGGGTCCCGATAGTCAAATCCGTGTCGCTCATGCGCAATGTGGATGCCCGCCACCAAACCAATGCCGAGCTCCGCACACCGGTCGATCACGCGCTTCCCGTCCACCACCTTTTCCCAGTCCTCGATTCCCCACGTCCGCAATGCATTGCCTCCGTGCGCTTTCAACAAATCAAGGTGTACCGTCCCTCCCGCGCCACGAATCACGAACGGCTTCCCGTCTTTCAACAGTTTCCAAGTCCCGGCCGAAATCTCCTCAAACCGAACCCGCGATCCGTAAGCACTCGGCGCCATCGCGAGCACCACGAGGAGAAACCCAAGAAAGATTCGACACAAACGAGCAAATGTACCCCCACGGACTCCGCCACGGGGACCCGAATCTTCACCGATGCAGCGACCGGCGAACCACCTGACGGAACTATCGCAACGCATCATACTCCAGCATTTTAACCCGCATTTTTGCGATATCAGCCGGCATCCAGTACCAGCCACGCGTGTCCCATGAGTGGGCGAACGACATTTCCCCCAACAGTTTACGATATGCGATCAGCGCCTCCGTGCCTTTATCCATACGCTCGTAAGCCTGTCCAAGAATGAACAAGCACGTCCCCGCATCATTGAGAGCCCACTGCTTCGCAACTTCCTCCTTGAGATTCCCCGGCACGGGTTCGCTCTGCGACTCCTGCATTTCAACCGCCTGCTTCCCATACAGCTCCACACACTTTTTCGCAAAAACCACCGCATCCCGATACTCCCGCCGATCCATCGCCTGCCAAGCCTTCGCCGTCAGCGTAGACGACGAAAAATCCCCAAACTCCGGCGGCGCCGCCCCCAACCGAATCGCGACACCAAAAACCCCAACCAGCATCCTGAGAATGCGCTTCATATCGTGTGATTAGCGTGCAAACGGCGTTCCATGCTCATCTCCGAACGGACTCGGACCCCAACCGGCTCAGGCCCCCCCATCAAAATCCCTACGTTGTCACCTGTCGCGGCATCACGATTCCAGAGTCTCGGAATCCCGCCCATTTCGCATGGAAATATGCCTTGTTCTGATTCCACGTCGCAGGCGTGTTCTCCTTCATCTCATTGAAGTGCGTAACCGTAACGCGCCCATCAATCACAGGAACGCCACCCTTAGCCAACATCTGCATCACGAGGTCCGTGTCCTCGTACTGACTCGCAATGAAGTTCGTGTCCGCATACAGGTTCGGCCAATCGGATCGCCGCCAAACCATCACCGCCCCGCAAACGTAGCCAACCGCGAAAGTCCCCTGCTCAACCGTGCTCGATAAATTCTGTGGCGCCCCATCCACCCCTACAATGCGCGGACCCACCACGCCGATGAACGGTTTCTCCACCTTCACGCCCATGACATCCACCGCATCAGGAAGCTGCAACTGATCGAGACACTCAATCAAGTGCTTGTCCCAGTGATGCGGCATCTCAACATCGTCATCTAAAAACGCAACGTAGGGCGAAGTTCCCGACCGCAACAGGTGATTCCTGTTTTCTGCTACCGACTGCTTCTGGACGGTAAGGATGAGATTGTAAGGATGATAAGTGTTCGCGAGGATTGAGTTAATGCAGCGTGTGAGCTTCTCGTTCGCCGCATAACAGGGGATCAATATATCGAGCTTCGTCATGACGCCCGTAAGTTTCAGTCAATCGTTGGGTCGGGGTACATGACGAATATGCCCCCTCTTAAAAACTCGCACGAAATCACGAAGTGTCGTCCCAAGCTTCAGCCGAGCCATCTCCGGTTTCCAGGGCGGTGCGTTAACTGAATGCGGCTTGTTCATCTCGTAGAATCCCGTTAAGCCACACACAGAGCGGTTCACTCTTGGGATTACCTCCAACGCCGGTAGCCGCCTGATTATCCCCCCATGACTTTCGATTTTCTCATCGTCGGAGCCGGTTTCTCTGGACTGACATTTGCCGAACGTGCTGCCACCCAACTCGGCGCGCGATCACTCATCGTCGACCGACGTGCACACATCGGAGGAAATGCTTTCGATAAATACGACGACCACGGGGTTCTCATCCACCCCTACGGCCCGCACTATTTTCGCACCAACTCGCCCCGCATTCGCGATTACCTGAGCCAGTTCACGCAATGGCGTTCGGTCGAATACAAAATCCTTTCCCACACCGACGGGCGCTACTGGAACTTCCCTATCAACCTCAACACTTTCGAACAGCTCATCGGACGCTCATCATCCCCGGAGGAGATGTCAGCGTGGCTGGCCGAAAAGCGCGTTCCCATCGAGCACCCGAAGAACTCCGAAGAAGTCGTGATTTCTCAAGTGGGCTGGGAGTTGTACGAAAAGTTTTTCAAGAACTACACGCTCAAACAATGGAGGCGCCACCCCGCAGAGCTCGATGCAAGCGTTTGCGGCAGAATTCCCATTCGGACAAACCGCGATGACCGCTACTTAGTGGAGGATTTTCAAGCCATCCCAGCGGCGGGTTACACCCGAATGTTTGAGCGCATGCTTGAGGCCTGCGGAGACAAAGTTGCGCTTCTGCTGAACACAGATTACCGCGAGGTCCAATCCACCGTGCGCTTCCGGCACATGGTCTACACGGGACCGATTGACGCATTTTACGACCATCGGTTCGGACACCTCCCCTACCGCTCACTGCGCTTCGAGCACGAATCCATCGATCCGCAGAGCCTCAAGTTACGTGAAGCTATTTCGGGAAAACTCGGTTTCTGGCAACCCGCCATGCAGGTGAACTATCCCAACGACGAAGCGTTCACCCGAATCGTGGAAATTAAACACGCGACAGGTCAACTTTGCGAAAACACAACCATCGTTCGAGAGTTCCCTGATGATTTCGGCCCAGGAAAAGAACCCTTTTACCCCATCCCAACACCCGAGACAGCAGCCCTCTACCAGCGTTACAAGTCTCTCGCCGACACCGAACCAAACACGTCCTTCATCGGTCGCCTCGCCACATACCGCTACTACAACATGGACCAAGTCGTCGGCATGGCTCTCGCAGAATTCAGCCGCGTCGCTCTTACACTCAACGAGCCACCACAACTCAACACGCCTTTGGCCACGCAGAAACAGTGATTTCTGTGACCTGACCGCCACCCGAGGGGTCCCGTCGCACCGCTAGTGAACATTCAAACCATCGGTGGCCCACAGACATGTTCGGAGTTTAGATGCTCAGACTCAGAAAGTGCGAACTCTGAGGTGGCCAGTCTAAAGGCGGACGTGAATCCTCAGCCAGATTCATCCACCGCCGCCTCAACTGCCTCTCTCAGTGGGGCCCGCATCAGGAGGTACCAGCAATCGCTCCAGCGAAACTCCGCCCATCGACTGTAAGACCAAGAGGCGCTTCATTAGGAGAGACGCTGAAGGGTAGAGAGAATAAATCCGCAAGTAGTCACTTGCCTTCTGCGCGGTCCCCAATCTTTCGTTTCGGTGCTCGTTCAATCGAGAATCGCAATGGAATATATCTAGTACATGCTGCGAAAGAATCCCAACATTCAAGGACTCAAGATTATCAAGCAAAAACAACCAATCCTCGTGCGTCGCTAAGCATGGATTGAAGACATGACTAACACAGTTCCGCTTCATGATAAATGAGCCAATCGGGAAAAGATTCCCAATCATCAGAGATTCATAAGACCACTCTGGGACTGTAACAGGAAGAAGCGCGGCATCCTCATCCGCTCCTCCCGACAAAACCTTGAAACCTCCCGCGCAAAAATCCAGTCCGGACTCCAGCGCAAACGTTACCAATCGTTCTAGGGCGCCTGTCACCAGCGCATCGTCATCATCGAGAAATAAAACCCATTCGCCCGAGCTCATCCCGAGCGCTCGATTGCGAGCCCGCGCGACCCCACCCACCCCAATCATCCGCCGCACACACAACAACTGAACCGTGCTCGGCACACCCCGTAAAACAGAACTCTCACCCCTCAGCAACTCACCACCAGAGGTATCATCGTCGTGAATGATAAGCTCTAAATCAATCCCCCGAGGAAGTATTTGCGAAGCAACACTACGAACCGCCCGCTCAAGCACAGCCGGACGCTTGTACGTTGTTATAATAACGCTAATTTTCATGCTGAGAAGTTCGAGCTAAACGTGCCCTCTCAACGAGAAGCGTTTTATCGAGCTTTAAGGCATCCATCGTCAGAACAAGCAGGTTGAATCCTGCTCCCTCCATCAGCACTCGACTCGGCAGCTGGTTGACCAGCCAATCAATATTGTTTCTATAGAACAAGGGGAGATTAAAGACTCCGTGGAAGCCAAATGTCGGAACGTCAACCGCCGGAAACTCAAACGAGAAGCGCTGTGCAACACTGCGCGTCGCAAACTTCAACCCTTTTTGATGTTCGAGGCCGTGTCTCAGCCGCTGCCCAATAACGATGTCTTCAGCTTCGATGGTATTCAAATCACCCACGCATTCTTTCACTGAGTCAGCCAATCGCTTCGAGCGCCATGAAAATCCCCCGTTGCCAACGCACAACTGCTCAGGCTCCCCATTCCAAGGAGCGCCAATGTAATCATACTCAAAAAAAACCGTATCAAAGGCGGACTCGTTCAGAATGAACCCGTCAAACTGAACGACCAAAAAAAAGGGAGTTGTTATGAAATCAGGAACAACCCTAAGCATTAGATTGTTGTATTGAACAATTGACTGCAGCTTAGGGATCTTAACGCACTGCGCTTCCGGAAAATACTCAGGACGATCCGTGAACACGATCCGCTGCTCAAACGGGTACTTCGCGATAGACTGGAGGAGAGCAACCCTTGCTAACTCGTAACTCTCCGTTTCAACCATCACAAGAGTTACCTTTTGCATAACGTACCTGTCAGGCTATTCGCTATCCGCCAAACACACCGCAAGCAACTTTTCCGTAGCCGCATCCCACGACCAACGCTGCATGAACGCCTCCGGAACCTCCACCGGCCCCCGCACCCCACGCAAAACCTCCTCGCGCATCCGCACCTTCAATTCCTCATAGTCCGGCTCCAAATAATCCCCCGGAACCGGCTGATTAGATTCGCTCTTCCGCACAAACCGACTCCCAATCGCAACCCCCATCCCCGCATCGAAGAAATCATCCGTTGCCCCACCTGCGGTCACCAGAACCCGCGTCCCACACGCCATCGCCTCCAAAACCGGCAAGTTAAACCCTTCCGCGCGATACGGCGAAACATACAAATCTGCCGCACCATACACCAACCGAAGCTCATCCATCGTCAATGTGCCCGGCAATGTCACTATCGAGCGAACCACATCCTCAGTGAACAGCCCCGGCCGAACACGCTCGACCTCCTGCATAATCGTCTCCACCGAGCGCCGATACAAAGCCCGATTGTCTTTCAAAACCAACTTCACCCTCGGAAACTCACGCCGCAACTCCGCAAACGCCATCATCACCAAATCAATCCCCTTATTCCAAAAGGCACCCCCGATATTCAGAAAAACAAAGTCCTCCGGCCCGCATCCCAACTGCCCCCGCACCACGCCACGCTCCTGCTCGCCCAACCGCCGAAACACCGCGCCATCCACTCCGTGCGGCACAACCACCACTCGATCCGCTTGCATGCCCGCCTCAATCAACTTGCCACGCGACCAGTTCGACGGCGTCACTACCCAGTTCCTGCCGCCCGTGAAAGCCGATGGCTCAGGACTGCCAGGAGCAAAATCCTCCTTCACCGGACCAAACTCCGTCACGATGAACGTCACCACACGCTTGGCCGGACCCTGATAAAGCGCAAAGGGAGAGACCATCTGCAGAACCGCCTCCGGCTCGGATCCATCCGGCCTCGAAATCGCCGCAATCCGGCGCGCAAACTCAGGCTGAAACCCAGCTCCATTGACCGCTGGAGACCACGTGGCAAACGCGTATGGCATGTCCTCGTGCGACACCTGTAAACCCGGACGGTCAACCATCCGAATCAACTGCTGCTGATTCACCAACGAAAACGAGTGGTTAATATCCCGCCACCCGCGAACCAACACGCTCTTCCGATTCGGATCACGCTTGGGCGCCACCACAGGAATCACAGCCTCGGGCTTCAATGCGAAACCCGAAATCCGAGCAAGACCCTCTTCCAAATCGCTCATGAATCTCCGCGCCGCCGTCGGCCGCGTCTCATGATTGATCTGCTCCAACCGCCGCCGCAAAGCCCCCAACTCACCCCCCGTCGCCAACGCAACCGCACGCTCCTCGTACTCCGCATGGCTCTGCGTAATCAACTCCGGCAACCCCATCGCCGTTAACAAACTCCCCCCCATCCGCGAAACAAACGTGCGTCCACTCAACGTCAACAACGGCAACCCCACCATCAACACATCGTTTGCCGTCGAACCCGCATTGTAGGGGTGATTATCCAAGAAAAGGTCCGCCAACCGCAACCGCGCCAAATGATCCGGAGGCATCACGCGCCCCGCAAAAATGAGGCGCGACGGATCCACCCCGCTCGACTGCGCAACCGCCCGCAAGTTCGCCGTGGCCCACGGATTGTCGTCGAGCAACCACAACACACTCCCCGGAACACGGTTCAAAATCCGCATCCACGTGCCGAACATCGTCGGGTTAATTTTGTAGATATTATTAAATGAGGCGAAAATGAAGACGCCTTCTGGCAATCCATGGGCCGCACGCGTAGTCGCCGCCCCAATCTCTCGCTGATTATCCCTCGGCAAAAAGCTGCCGCTCAAATACAACGGCTTCTCCCGATAAAACTTGGTCAACTCCGCCGGAATCGCAAACCGATCCGCAATCACGTAGTCCACATACGGCAACGACGTTGGTCCAATAAAGCCGAGCCACGTCGCCTGAACAGGTGCCGGACGATACGAAAGCACCCCAATCCGCGTCCCCAAACTCATCCCGTTCAAATCCACCAGCACATCAATTTCACAATCCAAAATCCGGCGCGCGATTCCCTCGTCCGTCAAATGGCCAACCTTCTCAAAGTGCTCCAAACCCGCAATCAACCGCGCGCGCTGCACCGACCCGTCCTCGCGCGACGAGACGCAAAAGCCAAACGTCTCAACCCGCGAACGATCGTGCGCCTCAAAAACTTCCCCGAGCAACAAGCCAACCGCATGGGTCAGGAAATCCGACGACAAGTACCCAATGCGCAACCGCGCGTGTTTGTATTTTCGACCCGCGCTCAGGTTTCCCCCAATCGTGTTGAACTTCCGCTGTGCAAACGCAATCGACGTGAGCAGCTGCATCCCCGGATCATCCGAATGCGCCAACATCGCCAAGGGCGAAAGCGATAACAACGTCTCGCCTCCCGTTCCCCCGGGCACATCCACCTCCACCGGCCACCGACACTGCTTTTGCCGCAAGTGAAACCAATGCTGCAAAACATCCGTCTGGCGCGGATTCAGCAAGAGGCTGTTCCACAAAATCTGCTCCGACGTCTCGTACTGATGCAGCGTTTCGAGCAAGCGGCCGATGTGGTTGTGGGCAAGGCACCGAACATCCAGAGCCACGGCACTCACCGCCATCGGATCGTCAATAAGCTTCCGCCACTCAGCAATCGCCTCCTCCCTCCGTCCCAAGCCCTCATAAGTGAGCCCCAAATTGATCCGTGCCTCCCCCAAGTAGGGTTGGACTTTGAGCGCCTCCAGATAAACCGGAACAGCCTCCTCTCGCTGCCCCGCCGCCGCCAAAAGTACACCCAGGTTGAATAGTGCAGCAAACCGCACCGGATTTGTGGCATTCGCCGCCAACCACTCTCGGTACATCCCCACCCCCTGCGTCGAAACCAAGTCGGGGGCCAACGCCTGAACAGCCCCCATCAGCCGCACCACATCCCATGACCCCAAACCCTGAACCGCAATCCCTCGTGAACCTTTTCCCAAACTAACGGCCGGTCGAGGTTTCTGTTTTTTACTCATGATTTGCTAGGCACGCTTTCAGTTCCGGGCGGTGGTTCAGCAGGAATCGTTCACCAGCAACAGCGCTTTTCGAGTGAATGTTTGCCCCTACAAAAAACACACCCCTCCAGCCATCGCCGGAAGAGTGTGCCAAACACTGTAAAAACCCTGATTAACTATTTGCCAGCAGCCTTCCCCCCGGTCTCCGCGGGTAAAGACTGGCCTTTCAGCCAAACGTACTCTTTCCACGATCCCTCGTAGAGCCGTACATCGGGATAACCCAACACATGCTTCAGCGTGAAATAAAGGAGGCTCCCTTCCCGCGAAGTCCCACAGTAACAAATCACCGATTTCTCGGGCGTAATTCCCGCCCCTTTCAGCTCCGCTCGCATCTCCTCCAACGGCCGAAACTGATGCGTGTTCTCCGCCTGCATCAGCCGCGCCCAATGGAAGCTAATGGCTCCCGGAATGTGCCCCTTACGGAGCCACACATCGTCGTCTCCCTGGTACTCGTTCAGCGGCCGCGCATCAACGAGGACGTTACCCGGCTTCCCCACGTGCGACTGAACGGTTTCAACACTGACGCCGATGACAGGTTTGACGTTTCCCGACAACCGACCGGGCGGATTTCCAAAATACTCTTTTGCCGGTGCGAACCCAGCCTTCAACCACGCAGCAAGCCCCCCGTCCACCACGCGAATATTCGTCACCCCAAACTTCTCCAATACATAAACAACCATGCTGGTGCTCAAGATTTCATCATTCGGCAGGGCAGCCCCCGTCGCGTACACGAGGTGCATCCGGTCTTGGTCCGCCCCCGCACGCAGCAATAGCGCTCGCGTCAAATCGTCCGGCAAATACTGCACAGGGACCGCGCTATCGGTTCCCCGCAACGTATCAAAGTTCAAGTGGTGCGCCGTTGGCAAATGCCCCCGGAAGTAGTCTTTGTAGCCACCACGAGTGTCAATGACGACCGGACGCTGAGAGATGTCCTTCGTCTCAATCAAGGCCTTCGCCTCGCCAACGGAAATAAGCCCGATCTCGCCAAAAAGGCTTCCCACGCCAACGAACGCAACACACAGGCCAACAAACAATCGAAGCGGTTGCTTTTTCATCGCTAAAACCCTGACGGTATTTGCCGTGTTGTGCAATTATTGTTTGCCCAATGACGCAACTGCGGAGAGAGGGGGCGGAGAGGCCTTACACCGTGCCCTTTTTCGTTGATTGCCACACCCCTCCAATCCAGAGTGACCTGCGTGAAACGCCCCCTCTCCACCTGCTTGGCCGCGATCGTCGCAGTGGTTGCCGTATCCAACTTGGTCGCCGATATCCAAGAGCCGCCCCTCGTTCAATACACCGCCACCCGAAAACTCGCACGTGGACTCAGCAACCTCACCGGGAGCCACATGGAACTCCTCGATGTGTTCCTGCACTCTGACGAGTTTGAGCCCTACAAACTCGCGAGAGGCACCAGCGAGTTCAACATCGGCTGGCTGTCCCTCTTCGAAGGAGTGCGCCGCACAGTCGTCAGACTCGGCATGGGCTTTTTCGAAACCGTCACGGCTCCCGTCACGTGGCCCGCAGCAACCTACAAACCCCAGCTCAAGTCCACCATTCCTTGGGTGTCCACTGGGTACGAAGAGTTTCCTCCAACGCTCGGACTTCAAGATCGCTACGATTACTCCCGAGTCGGCTCGCCCCACTACCGATTCCCGTAAAGCAACGGCCCAACTTCAGTTCCGCGCTCCCTCGAGCCCAAACTGCCCGTCCGTGGCTGCTCCAGTGGCAATGTCAGTGGCCGCGACCCAGCAACTGGGCAAGGGCCCCTCAAAATAAATTGGGTTCCTACTCCCGTAACGTCCCCTCCGTCACCCCTAGTCTCGCTGTGACCCGCAATCCGCGCCACAACGCCTCTCCATCCATGCCGCCACTCAGTAGCTTTCCGTAAGCCTCCAAAACCCGTCGCGTCTCCTCCCGGTTCTCGT
>JBIIXW010000239.1:0-7789 GCA_044347165.1 Chthoniobacteraceae bacterium | reverse complement strand
CTCGCTCACCTTGCTCCACACCGCGTTCTGCGCACCCTGCATGTCCCCGCGAATGCCCACCTTCGCCACGCGACTTGTCGCGCTTCCCTGCGCATTACTCACCACCACGTCGTACGACCCCACATCCCCGCTCGCCACATTGCTCAACGTCAACGCCCCCGTCCCACCAGACCCGCTAATCGTCCCGCTCGCCCCAGAAATGTTCACCCCACCCTTTCGCCACTGATACGTGAACGGCGCCGTCCCCGTCACCGCCACCCCCAACTTCACCACACTCCCCACATCCGCCATCACCGACGAAGGCTGCATCGCAATCGATGGTGGCAACACCACCGTCACCGTCGCTGCCGTCGACACAAACGTGCGCCCCATCCCGCTCACCTCCACCGTGAAACTCCCCCCATCACTCAACGCCACCGGACGGTACGTGTACGTCGGACCCGTCGCCCCAGGAATCACCACCCCGCTCTTCTTCCACACATACGTCAGCGTCCCGCTCCCACGCGCCAACACCGACAACGTCGCATCCGTCCCACTCAACACCGTCGCATCCTCAGGCCCCCGCACCAACTCCGGCAACCCAATCGGACGGAAAATCGGATCGTTCGACCCATTCCCCAACTGCCCGTAAGAGTTATCGCCCCACGCCCACAAACTCCCGTCCGCCTTCAAGGCAAGATTGTGGTAAGCACCCGCAGAAATGTCTGCCCAGTCGTTACCCGTTCCAATCCGAGTCGGCCGATAAATGTAACTGGGTGAGGGTTGTCCGGCCGTGCCGTACCCGTTTCCAATCAACGCATTGTATCCCCAACCCCAAATTGAGCCGTCTGCTCGCAACCCAATCACATGCGAGGCACTCGCAGCGGGACTAGCCGTCACCTTCACCCAATCACTGGCCGATCCAATCCGCATCGGAACCGAACGATCTAACGGCGCCGCCGCCACGAGGGAGCCGTCCCCTAGGTTCCCGTAATAGTTCGAGCCCCAGCCCCATAACGTCCCATCGGAACGAATAGCAACCGTAAACGGATACACCGACGACCCTCCCACGGCCACGGACTTCCACGTGGTCGGTTTTTGAACAAGGCTCACCGTCGGCGCAGAGGTGTAGCCCGTCCCTCCACTCGTCACATTCACCGCACTGATCGTTCCCTGCGCCGACAAAACCGCAGTCGCCGCCGCGCCGCTCCCGCCGCCGCCGGAGAACACCACCTCGGGTGCCACCACCCAACTGGATCCTCCACCCAAAACAGTCACCCCAGTCACCGCTCCCCCAGAAACCGACGCCGTAAAGGCCGGCGCCTGCGACTCAAACGTCACCGTCGGCGCAGAGGTGTATCCCGAGCCACCACTGACAATCGAAATACTCTGAACGCCACCCGTGGCGTTCAGAACCGCTTGCGCAACTGCGCCCGTCCCGCCACCGCCAGAAATCGTAATCTTTGGCGGAACCATCCAATTCGCGCCACTACTGGAAACCGCAATCGCCGTGATGACGCCGCCCGGACGCGTCACGGCCCCAGCGACCGGCGCAGGATACGACGCTCCCGTCGCAAACACCTGTCCTGATCCGTTCGTCAGCAGTTTCGGCCCTGCACTCGCCGTCGTAGTGCCATCCCCCAGCTGACTGTTCAGATTTGAGCCCCAAAGCCACAACGTTCCGTCGTCCTTAATCGCAGCGAAATGGTTACCCCCTCCCACAAACTCCTTCACCCCGGTGTACCCACTCCCCAGCATCCCGCCAGACCACTGCCAGAGGAACCCATAACGATCAATCGCCGCCGTCGCTGGGTTCACATTCACCGCTGCCCGTGCCCAGGGAATCCCAGAAGCAACACGCTGCGGCGTGAAACGCGCCCCCACCTCCACCGTCGCCACCGAACTCGTGTTACCCCACGTCCAAAAACTTTCATCCTCTTTCAAGGCAGCCGTCAGAGTGCTCGTCCCCGCCGAAACCCACTTCCAACCCGTCCCCGGAATCTGAACCGGCGCCGACCGCGAAATCGTCGTGCCATCCCCCAACTCACCGGTTGTGTTCAATCCCCACGCCCAAAGCGTTCCATCCGCCTTGATCGCATGAGACCGAGTCGGCCCCGCAAAAATCCCCTTCCAATCCTTGGCCGTCCCAACCTGAACGGGAGACGAAACCCCAACCGTCGCGTTCGTTCCCAGGATGCCGTTCGCGTTGGTTCCCCATGTCCAAACCGAACCATCCGACTTCAACCCAATCGTTCCATTTGACCACGACTCCACCTGAACCCACCCCGCCGGACCCGTGATTTGCAACGGGTACAACTGGTCCGTCAAAGATCCATCCCCCAACTGCCCACCCGAGTTCAATCCCCACGCCCACAACGATCCATCCGTGCGAATCGCAAACACACGCGATTGCGAAGCGGTAACCGCTTTCCAGTCATTCCAAGAACCAACGCGCTGCGGTAACAACTGCGAAATCGTCGTCCCATCCCCCAACTGCCCATTCGAGTTCGAACCCCACACCCACAACGATCCATCCGCACGAATCCCCGCCGACGTCGCCGATCCCGCAGAAATCTCTTTCCAATCCGTCCAACTCCCAATCCGCGTTGGAACATTACGCGTCGTGCTCGTCCCATCCCCCAACTGCCCACTCCCATTCGCACCCCAACCCCACAAACTGTTGTCCTGCTTCAACGCCAGCACATGCGAAGTCGACGTCACAATCCTCTTCCAATCCGTATCCGTCCCAACCTGCTTAGGCACCAACTGACTCGCGGAAAAAGTCCCATCCCCCAACTGTCCACTCGCCCCATTCCCCCAAACCCACAACGTTCCATCCGTTCGCAATCCCACCGCGTGCGTCGACCCTGCCACCACGTCAGCCCAGGTGCTCCCACCCGAGGTAATCTGCGCAGGTGGATACTGGGCACTCGCCGCCGCCAAACCCGTTCCAATCGCTCCCACCGTATTGTATCCCCACGCCCACAAGGTTCCATTATCGCGAATCGCCAACGTAAAGTTAGAACCCGTCACCATCTTGCGCCACCGAACACCCCCTCCCAACGTCGACGCCGGTGACGGACTTTGCGTCGGCACAGCATAATCCAACTGCTGACTCGCGATTCCACTCACCTCCGAGTACCCGTTGTAGCCCATCTGGTAGGCGACCCCATCCGCACGCAACATCCCCATTCGCGCCTGACCCACCGCCGTCCAAACCCGCGTGTACCCAGACCCCACCGGCAACGGCACCTTATTCGCCAACACCGTAACTCTAGCCGGACCTGATTCCAGCGCCTCTGTGTCCGAACGCACCGTACAAGAATACCGCGCCGCATCCGTTAACGCCGCGGCCGTCACCGAATACGCCGCCCCCGTCGCCCCAGGAATCGCAACCCCATCCTTCTTCCACTGGTATGAAAAGGTCCCAACCCCCGTAACCCCCACCGACACCATCCCCGGTTGCCCCTCAATCCACGTCTCATCCGTCGGCTGTTCCGTGATGGTTAAAAAGGTCCCCAGCGTCAACGCCGCCGCGTTCGTGCGTACCCACACAATCCCATCCGAAATATCGCAATCGTAAGACCCCACATCCAACGCCCCCATCGACGGAATCGAATACGTCGCACTGTTCGCGTCCGGAATCGGCACCCCACCCTTCCGCCACTGGTACATCGGCGCATTCACCCCACTCACCACGACAGACATCGAAAACGCGTCCCCCGGCCGGACCTTCCCCCCCAACGGATGTGTCACAATATCAATGACCGGACGCGGCACCTCAGACACCACCAACGACAGCGGATCCCCCAACTGACCGCTCGTGTTGACCCCCCAACCCCAGATCTTCCCATCCGTGCGCAAACCCATCCCAAAGGTCTGCCCCGTCGCAATCATACTAAACCGGTCGTCCACGCCACCCACGCGCCCAAACGTTACCCGCGTCACCGTCGACTGGCTCTCCGGCTGCGCCGCCAAGTTCCCCGTCGCCCACAAGGTCCCATCCCGCTTCACCGCCAGTGTCGCATACTGACCGCTCGACGTGCTCCCGCTCGCCTCCACCATCGCCCAATCATTATCCGGACTCAACCGATACGGCTCGTTGATGATGCTCACCACCGTTCCCTGACCCAGCTGACCGCTCGTATTCGAGCCCCACCCCCAGAGGCTCCCATCCTTCTTCACCCCCACATAATGGTTATGCCCCACCGAGAAATGCTCCCAGTCCGCATCTGTCCCAATCTGTTCCAACCCAAACGAAAAATACGAGTCGGCGGCTGACGGAACCAAATACCACAACGTTCCATCCTCCCGCAGAGCAAAAATGGGAGGCACCACCGCAGCCGTCGCTGCAACCGTTGGCGACCCACCACTGAAGCTAATCGAAGGCGCCGAGCTGTAACCCGTTCCGGGTGACGTCAAAGTCACCGATCCCACCTTCAACTCACCATTCCCGTCGTCCACCATGTTGGCCACGCCCGTCGCGCCCGATCCACCACCACCAGAAATCGTCACCGTCGGTGCCGAAGCGTACCCCGCCCCGCCCTTCGAAATAATCACCCCTGATAAACCACCCCCGTAAGTCGACGTCCCCGCCCCCATCACCACCTCTTTCCACCCGCCCTGATTGCCCACCTTGGTCGGCATGTACGGAAAGGCGAAGGTGTAGTTACCAGACCCACCCGTCGGGCAAACCATGTCGAGCGTCACCACATTATTCGAAACCGACACCACCTTCGCTCCCGCCGGCACCCCGCCCCCGTAGACCACCGCTCCCGGTAAAACAGACGACACAACTCCCGCCATGAAAGTGACCTTTGCCTGACCAGCCGTGACCGCTCCATTCCCAATCGTCGTTGTGTAACGACCTCCCCACGCCCACAAACTGCCATCATTCTTAATCGCGGCCCCATAGCTGCCCCCCGCAAAACCGCGCTTCCAATCCGTATCCGTACCCACCTGTCCCGGCGCTCCCTTCGTCGTCGTAATTGTGTCCGCCAACTGCCCGTTGCCCGAAGCTGTCCCCCACGTCCAAAGCGTGCCGTTCAACTGCGTTGCCACCGCGTGCGACCCGCCCGCGAACGCGACCGTCGCCCACTTCGGATCCAAATCAAAGGCCGGCACCGGCACCGGCGTCGGCGTCCCTGACCCCTTCGCAATCCCCGTAAAATCTCCAAACGAATACAATACCCCCGTCTTCGAAACCATGAAACCGCCATTCGCCGTGTTCGACGTCGCAATCTCCTTCAAATTCGACCCCTCCATTCGCGGATAAATCCCAGGCCGAACCAGTTTGGGATTCACCCCCCACACCGACGCCGTCGTCGACGGCGCAACAAATGTCACCGTCGCACTTGCATTGGTCACCGTCGCATTCGCCGACATTCCCAACTTCGTGCCATTGACAATCGACGTGATCGTCGTACCCGCAGGAATACCCGTCCCCGACACCGTTACCACCGGACCCACCGTCGAATAGTTCAACGACGTCGCCGCACCCGTCGCCGGCGCGCTCAACGTCAACTGTGTCAAACTATCCACGCTCTCAACCGTCGTCCCCGCCGCAAGACCCGTCCCCGAAATCGTCATTCCCGGCACTACCCCCGCAGTCGACGAAGCCGCCAGCGTCCGAGACCCCGCAACCGTCAGCACCCCCGTAGACAAAGTGCCAGTCCCCACCACTGGAAAGGATGCCGTATTACGCAACGTTAACTGATTCGACGCAGACGCCGTCCCCGCAATCACCTGCTTCTCCCCAGCCCATCCCTGCGCCGGACGATTCAACGTCAGCGTCGTCGCATCGTCCACCGACTGAATCTGCGTCCCCGCCGAAAAACCATACCCCATCACATTCATCCCCGGCGCCAACCCCGACGTGTCATCCACCTTCACCACGCTCGACCCATACTCCATCCCCGTCACAACAAGATGCTTCCGCTGCCGCACCCACCACGTGTTCAGGGTCGCACTTCCCGTCGCTGCCGCTGACAAAATCACCGTCCGATCATCCACAATCGACTCAATCCACACGCCCGCTGGGATGTTTGCCAACGCCGGCGAAGGCAAAATACCCCCCCAAGTCACCATCATCCCCGCACGCAACGACGCCGTGCTCGGCACCCGCGCAACCCGCGATCCATTCATCGTCTCCACCGGATAAATCACCTCAATCGTGTCAGGGATCGATGGCAACACCGTCCCATCCCCCAACTGACCATCCGAGTTCATCCCCCACGTCCATACACTCCCGTCCGCACGCATCGCCACCACATGGCTTCGCGTCATCGAGACCGTAGCCCAATCCGTCTCCACCCCAATCCGCTGCGGATTTGGGTAAACCCATCCACTCGGCCCCCCAAACATCGAACCCTGCGCGTTGTCCCGCCCCCAAATCCACAACGACCCATCCTCCTGAATCCCCGCCGCAACGTCCGTCGTCGCAGAAACCGACACCGTCTTCCATTTAGCCGTCCCAACGCGCCGCGGCACATAAATGTCCGTCTGGGTGGCAATACCCTGACCCTGTCCGCCAGACGTTCCATACAACGTCACTGTCCCGCTGTTGCCAGAAACATACACCGTCCCGTACCCGCCTCCCGCCAGCACCGTCCCCGGTAAAAGCAACTCCGGATGACTCACATTCGTCAATGTCGTGCCGCTAGCCACCGCATCCACCATCACCCCGGTCGTCGGCCCAATCAGCCCGCTCGCCAAACTCCCCCACCCCCACAACGTCCCATCCGCTTTCAGCGCCAACGTCGCATTCGCACTCGGATGCGCCTCCTTCCAATCCGCATCCAACCCAATCCGCCGAGGCGTCGGCCGCACCGGATAATATAACGGCACCCCAGAACTGGTAGCGTTCGAGTTGTTGTTCAACGTCACAGTCCCCGTGCCAACCGACGCAATCGTTAACGATGCCGGCGACCCCGGCCAACTCAAAACCGGCGAAGTTCCCCCAATGAAAGGCGTCGTGTCCGAAACCGTCACCACCTTCGAGGCATTCACGATCCCCGCATCAATCCCCAGCATCCCCAACTTTCCATTCGACGCATCACCCCATCCCCAAAGCGTGCCGTCCTTTTTAATCGCCAGAACATGGGCAGCCGCCTCAACCGATTTCCAGTCCGTCTCCACCCCCACCTGCTCCGGCAACGCTTTCGTCGCCACAAACGATCCGTCACCCAACCGAAATGCCTGACTCGCCAGACTCGGATTGTTGTAACCCCAAGACCACAACGTCCCATTAGCCCGGATGCCAAACGAACTGTAAATGCCCGCTGACACATCCGTCCAATCCGTCGCATCGCCCACGCGATAAGGCACCGCGCGCGACGTCGCACCCCCGTCACCAATCTGGCCATGGACCCCAACACCCCACGACCACAAGCTGCCATCCATGTTGATCGCCATCACATGACTCTCCCGCGCCGAAATGGCCTTCCATCGGTAACCAGGCGTCGCAATCGGCACAGGGTACGTACGCGCACTAGTGGACACATCATTCCCCAGTGTCCCATTCACATCCGAACCCCACGTGTACATTGCACCACTCTTCCCAATGACCACTGAATACTCCGTGGCATTGTACCCGTTATACGCCGAGGCAACCGCTACAGCACCCTCCGACCAGTCCGGAGTCCCCAACTCCCGATACTGCTTCACCGAAGCGGAAAACAATCCCGAAGAGGAAAATGCAAGGTTCCGGAACGCGCTTCCACCCCATCCAGAAATCGTCCCATCCGAACGAATCCCCAACGAGTAGTAATTCCCAGACGCAACATCGTCCCACAGCCCCGCCTCACCAATC
>JBIIXW010000263.1:0-24477 GCA_044347165.1 Chthoniobacteraceae bacterium | reverse complement strand
GTTGGGCCAGCCGCAGGCGATGGAGTTGGCGGGGGTGGTGACGGACGGAGGGAACGGGTTCGCGTTGACCAAGACGGGCACGGGGGTGCTTCGTATTTCTGGGACGTCGAATACGTACACGGGGGGCACGAACGTGCTGGCGGGGGCGTTGCAGGTGACGGCGACTTCGGGGACGCCGTTGGGGACGGGGCGTGTGGATGTGGGGCCGGGGAATATTTTGCGGGTGGCGGGGAATGGGAGTGTGGGCGGGGTGAGCGGCATGCGGGTGATGGCGAACTTGGGTTCGCTCGGGACGGTCACGTTGGATGGAGACTTCACGCCGGGCGCGGCCATCACGGGGGCGTTTGTTTCGCCGTGGCCGTCGGTGCTGGCGTTGGCGGTGCCGGTCTACGGAGGGAATGTGGATTTGAGCGGTGGGCGGTCGGTGTATCTGGGGGCCGGAGCAGGTGGCCAACAAACGGCGGAGTTTGTGGGGAGTATTACGCCGGGGCCGGTGGGGGCGATGGGGAGCGAGGCGTTTTACATGCCGGCGGGCATCAACGGGGTGTACCGCATTGGTGCGGGGGGTGCGTTGCAGTTTTCGGGAGCGGATAACGTGTTTTCGGGGAATCGATTGGTGGAGGTTGGGACGTGGACGCGTGCATCGTCGATTGCGGGGGGTGGAGCGGCCGGAACAGTTCGTGTCCGGAATAGCAATTCGTACACGGGCGGGACGTTGGTTGGGTACGGGAGTGTGTTGGATGTACAGGTGGGTGGAGCGCCTGGGGGAGCGACGCCGTTGGGGACGGGGCCGGTGGAAGTGTTTAATGGTGGGAATCTTTCGTTCTCGAATCCGACGGGGTCGGCGGTGAATGCGGCCACGGGGTTGAATGCGAATGCGGTGTTGATGCGGCCGGGTGCGTTTGTCTCGTTTGACAATAGCGCAGCACCTTTCAGCGGGTCTGGAGGTCAGGGGCGGTGGGCCGATGCGACGGGATTGGCATTGAACGGGGGAACCTTGCGGTTGTACGGGGCTCCTTCGACGCCGACGACGGAGACGGTGGGCGTGTTGGATACGAGCATCGGGACAGGTGGGGTGTTGGTTTCGCGGGCAGCGGGAGCGGGTTCGGCGACGCTGACGCTGGGCGGGTTGAGCCGTAGCAATGGCGGCAACACGCGGGGAACGTTCGTGTTGACGTATTCTGGAGCGGGAACGTTGGGGATTCCGGCAAGTGGGGTATTCACGAGTTACGACCGATTGATTTTGAGCGGGGGGGCGGCCTCCGTGGGTGGGTTGGGTGGAGTCACGAATACATCGGAATCGCGTGCGGCGACGGTGTCGCAGGGGAGCATGACGGTGACGGGGATTTCGACGACGGGGTTGGCTGCGGGGCGGTTGGTGTCGGGTACGGGGATTCCTGCAAACACCACAATTGCCACGATTGTCGATGGCACCACGTTGACGTTGTCGGCGGCTGCGACGGCTCCTGCGACGGC
Organism: Chthoniobacteraceae bacterium; assembly: GCA_044347165.1. Taxonomy (GTDB): domain Bacteria; phylum Verrucomicrobiota; class Verrucomicrobiia; order Chthoniobacterales; family Chthoniobacteraceae; genus JBEEPE01. The sequence continues at coordinate 23,001 of JBIIXW010000263.1, read as the reverse complement.
GCTGGTGGTGGCGGGGGTGACGGGGCCGGGGATGGTGGCTCCGTGGATGATTGATGGAACGGCGAACACGTTCCTTGGGTACAATCCGGGTGCGGGCGTGTTCGGTGGCGACACGGGGTTCCAGCCGATTTTGAGCACGACGAATCCCGGGGTGGGTCAGATTGCGTACAGCAGGATTGGCTATGCGGCGGGGATGGGTGTGAACGACATTGTAGATTTCACGGGCGGGGTGACGTTGGCGGATAACCCGTCCATTTGGGCGTTGAGGACCGCCGGGAGTGTGACGAACGCGACAGCGGTTGCGCCCACTTCGACGACGACGCTGAACTCAGCCACAGTGACGGTGAGTAGCGCGACGGGGATTGCGGTGGGTATGCCGGTGACGGGGACGGGGATTCGTCCTGGCACGACGGTGACGGATGTGCAGGGGACGACGGTGACGCTGTCGCAACCGGTGACGCAGAGTCATGCGGGCACAGGGATTTCGTATCAGCCGGGTGGGAGAATCACGCTTGGGAGTGGTGGGTTGATTATGAATGGATCGGCGGGGGCCATCACGATGAATCCGATGTTGAGCACGTCGGGCGAGTTGGTGTTGTTCATGCAGAACACGGCTAACTTCAACGTCATCAGTGGTGTGATCAGTGCGAGCGGATTGACGAAGTTCGGAACGGGAGACATCCGCGTTGCCTCTGACAACCGGGGAACGTTGACCGGGGACACGGTGATTTCGGGATACAACTGGCTTCGGTTGGGGAATCTGTATGCCTTGGGTGGGGATGTGACGAATCCCTACAACTCCACGAATCGCGCCATTTTGAACATGGGTCAGTTGTACTCTGAGAATGCGAACCAGATTTACTTGTACGACGTGGTGATTAACTCGGACAGCGTGATGGGCGGGAACTCGGCGGCTTATCGGAACCTGACGATTAACGGGTTTGCGAATAACCCGAATAACACGCCGACCACGCTGAGTGTTCCCAATGCGGGACAGTTGTACATTTTCGGGTCCACGACGTTGAACGCTCCGGTGTCGATTCGGACGGATCAAGTGGTTGTTTTGCAAGGTGGTCTGGCGGGCTCTGGGAGTTTGCAAAAGTTTGGAGGCAGTTTGTTGCAGATTAACGGGGATTCTGCGGGGTACACGGGAGCGGAAGTGCAGCTGAATGGGGGTTCTACCTTTGTTTCGAATGGGGTGGTCAGTCAGCGTCCGTTGGGGAATGCGAATGTGACGGTGAATCCCGGCGCGATTCTGCGTTTGGCGGGGAACAACTTGGGCGGGACGCTTACGTTGAACAGCGATGCGTCTTCGCTGGCGGTGTTGGGATTGAACTACAATCCGGGTCCCTCGGGGTCGTTGCCGACGGCGACGTTCAATGCGAATGGGGGAGCGAGCGCGGGGACGCTGGCGGTGGATGTGGTGGGCTTTAGTCGTCCGATTGATTTGGGCGCGTTGGGGAATGGGACGGTGTATTTGGGCTCGGCTGGGAATGGGACGTATTCTGCGGCGTCACTGACGCCTTCGGCGGGGGTGTACCGGTTGGGGACGGGGGGCGGTACGTTGCAGATGACGAGTCCTGTGCTGACGGGTGTGACGAATCGTGTGCAGATTGGGGCGCTAACGGGGGATGTGCAGGCGCAGAGCTTGGATGTCGCGAACCAAGGGGGTGTGGTGGCGTTGAACAACGCGAACACGTTTGGCGGTGGGATGGTGGTGGCGCGGAACGCGACGGTGCGGTTTGGTGCGGCGGGAGCGTTTGGGATGGGGCCTGTTATCTTCAATGGCGGCGTGGTCGATTTGGATGGGAACTTCGCAAGAAGCCGCGCGATTCAACCTCCGATCATTCCGAACGCCACCAGTTTGCGCGGAGATGCGGTGTTTGCGGGCGGAAGCGATGTGACATTTAGCGGGGGGATGGCCTTGGCGCCGACGGGCGCGGTGTCGGGCGGATCGGTGACGCGGACGCTGACGTTTAATAACACGACGGGGCTGACGTTCCTGAGCGGGGGTGTGTCCTTGGGTGGGGCGGAGAGCGCGTTCTTGATCAAGGCAGGGACAGGGCCGGTGGTGTTTAGCGGGGCGCAGGTGCCGGGGATGTTGCGATTGGATGCGGGGGCGGTGGTGGTGAATGGGGATGCGAACTATCCGGTGGATGGGGCGATTGTGTTCAACGCAGGGACGGTGTCGGTACCGAATGCGGTGTCGGCGCAGCCGTTGTATCGACATGTATTGACGGGGATTACGGTGGCACCGGTGGTGACGACGAACCGTGACTATCTCTTCCAAGGGAATGGCGCGTTCGACATCGGAGCGGGGATTGCGTTGGTGCAGGGTTCGGGGTTGATGAACGGCAGTGGGATTCTCAACAAGAATGGGGCGGGCGTCTTGGTGTTAAACGGCGCTGCGAACGCGATGGCGCAGGTGCAGGTGAATGCGGGTGTGGTTTCGGCGAGCAACAACGCGCAGTTGGGAGACACGACGACGAATAGTCCGTTATTAATCACCAGCGGGGCAGCATTTTATGCGAATGGTTCGTTTGCTTCACCACGCGCGATTAACAGCACAGCGAACCTGTCTGGAACGGTGGATGTTGCGGCCGATCAGACATTCACGAGCACGGGAGCGGTGAGTTTGGGGACGGGGCTGTTTACCAAGACGGGTTTGGGGACGCTGGTGGTTTTGGGGACGAATCCACAGGCGACGGTGGCCATCAGCGGCGGGGGGACTTTGGCGACGAATGTGGCGCAGCCGTTTGCGACGACGGCGACGGTGACGTTGAATGGGGGCGCCTTGCGGTTGATGGCGAATCCGAGTGCGGTTCAAACAAATGTACAAGCGACTACGTTGACGTTGAACGGGGCGGGTGTGGTGCAGATTGAGGATTCGCCGTTCACGCAAACGCGGTTGACGCTCACGAATCTGAACCGGACGAATAGCGGGACTCTCGTGCTGAACGGGGTTAATGGGCGGATGGGCATCGGGCTGACCTCGGGAGGCGAGGTGGTGATTCCGACGAACATCTATGGCACGGCAGCGGCTTCCGCACCGGTGGCAGGGGTTGGCGCGCTTCCGGCGAGCATCTTGATCACTTCGGGGACGAGTCCGGTTGCGTCGTTCAGTTCGGTGAATGCGGGCAACAGTGTGATCAACCGGTATGCGGGTGCGATGCTGAGCGGATTTGGCGGGGCAACCGCAACGTCGATTGTGGATGTGACGTCGGCACAGGCGCTGACAGGGAACGCGAGCGTGTTTGCGGTGCGCACGGCAGCGGACATTTCCGGCGGGACTCTCAATATCGATAGTTCGTCCAACCTGCAAATGGGGGGCTTGGTGCTGAATGGAGCCGGAAGCGTGGCGCCGGTGGTTTCGAGCAACTTGGTGTTTGCGCAGGCAGGCCAGGCGGGAACGGTGACGCCGGAGGCGTTGGTGTATGTGAGTGGAGGGTACAGTTCGGGGACGGCGACGTTGTCGGGAGATGTAACGTCCGGTGCGCTGACGAAGTTTGGTCCGGGGGATTTGTATCTCTCCGGGCGGTTGGGGGTTGTCTCGGCCTTGGTGCAGCAGGGGGCGGTGCGGTTTGCGCCGGGGGCAACGGTTTACTCGCAGAGCACGGCGTTGGTGTTGAATGATCGTGGGACGTTGGATGTGAATGGTCGGACGGTTGCGGTGGCGACGTTGAACAACTCGGCGAATGCGGCGGGCGGGGTGGTGACGAATGGAGTGGCGGGAGGAGGGACGTTGGCGTTGGTGGGGACGGCTAACTCGACGTTTGCGGGACGGTTGATGGATGGAGTGGGGGCGTTGGGTGTGGTGAAGAGTGGAACGGGGACGCTGACGCTTTCGGGACAGAATGCGAATGAGACGTGGGCGGGTGTGAACACGTTTAGTGGTGGTGTGACGCTGAATCAGGGGGTTTTGCAGGTGAATACGCCGATGGGGTTGGGTGGCGGTCCGGTGCTGAATGGACAGCCGGTGGCGTTGGGGACGCCTGGGGCGACGTTTGCGGCGACAGGGGATGTGAATCTGGTGGGCGGTCAGTTGAACTTGCGGAGTGACGGGGGGATTTCGAACGGGACGATTCTGTTGGGGAACCCGACGACGAATGGGGTGCGGGTGAATGTGCGGGGGCCGGTGACGATTTCGGTGGATCGGTTGGCGGCGAATGCGGGGAATGCGTTCCAGATTGGCGATTTGAATCTGACGGAGAACACCCTGACGGTCGTTGGAGGCAATGAGTACCGGTTGCGGGTGGCGGGAACGACAACGATTCAGGGCACGTTTGCGAATGTGAACATGGCCAACAACTACATCTTTATGGAGTTGGCAGGGAAGGTGACAGGTTCGGGGGCCCTGAATCGCGTGTCGACGATCGGGCAGAGCATCCCGCTGATTTTGAGCAATCCGGACAACGATTACTCGGGCGGAACCAACATCGCCTTTGGTGTCGTGCAGGCCACGGCGACGACGGGCACGCCGTTTGGGACGGGGCCGGTGAAGGTGTTTGGCGGTCCGGGAGCGGGCGGGGTGCGTTTGGCGGGGGTGGGGAGTTTGGGAGGCGCGCCGCTTCGGGTGATGAGTGGAGTGAGCGGGATGGGTGTTGTGACGATGGATAGCAGCTTTAATCCTGCGTCCCTCTTGGATGCCGCGTCATTTGCGAGCCCATACGGGACGCTGCTGCAAATGGGCGTGCCGTTCTTCACGCAGGGGCTGGACATGGCGTTGATTGGGGATGGGCGGTCCTTCCTCTCGAGTGGGATTCAGGTGGGGAGCGAGTCTGCGTATGTGGCGCCGACGTTGGGCGCGGGCGCGGCGGATCAGTTCTCGGCGGTGGCCAACCAGCCGGTGTACCGGTTGGTGGGAGGTCAGTACGCGAACCAGACTGCGGGGATGACGATGGTGTTGTCGGGATCGGACAATGTGCTCACGGACAAGGGGGGCGTTCCGACCTTCCTGCAGGTGGGTTCGTTTTTGGCGAACGTGGTTAACTCCCAGACGTTTGGCCAGGCGGGTACGCTGGCTCTTCGGAACGCGAACAACTTCACCGGCGGGATGCAGATTGCGAAATCGAACACGGTGACGGTCGAGACGGGTGGCGGGATGGCGGGGTTGTCGGCGTTGGGTACGGGTCCGGTGGAGGTGTACGGAACTTTGCAGACGGGCGCGTCGGCGGGGTTTGGTGTGGGGACCTTCTTCAACGCGGCGACGGGGCAGAACACGAATGCGATTGTGTTGCGTCCGGCTGCGTTTTTGAACATCACGGATATTCAGGGAGCGACGTTGGCGGGGAATCAGGGGCGGTGGGGTGATGCGGTGCCGTTGGAGTTGAATGGGGCGACATTCCGATTTACGGGTGCCGCTGGGACTCAGTCATATGAGGCGATGGGGGTTTTGAATGCGTCGAAGGCGGGAACCCTCGGAGTCACCACGAGCGCGACCGGTGGGAATGCGCGGTTGCACTTGGCGGGGTTGACGCGTCCGACACCGGGTTCTGCGGGGGTTGCGGGGTGGTCGGCCACGGCGTATGCGGGGGCGGGGACGTTGTATTTGAATAACGGGACGGCGACGATGTTGGGGGTTCCTCCACCAACTTGGACGTCTCCGAGTGCGACGGTGACGAATGGCTCGAACACCATCACGGTTGGGAGTACGGCGGGACTAGTCGCGGGTATGCCGGTGTATGGGCCAGGGATTCCTGCGGGGACGATCGTTGCTTCGGTTTCGAGTGCGACGCAGTTTGTGATGAGTCAGAACGCGAATGGGACCGTCGCAGGGGCGATTTTATCCGCGGGACAGCCGACGATGTGGGAGCGGATTACGGTGGCGGGCGGAATGGCCGTTGGTGGTGTGACAAATAACGGGCTGGGTGTGACGGTGGGCGGGATGGTAGCGCCGTGGGTGGTGGATGTTCGGAACAATACGTGGGTGGGTTACAATCCGACGGCTGGGGTATTTGGGGGAGTGGACACGGGGTTCCAGACCATTTATCCGAACAGCCCTGTCGCGACGGGGCCGGGCGTTGGGCAGATGTTCTTCAGCCAGTACCAGGCGTCGGCTGCTGGTGCTTCGGTGAATGTGGCAACGGGGCTGAGTTCAGGGACGGACACGGTGAACTGGGTGAACACGAGCGCAAATACGAGCGCGACGTTCACGCTTCAGGACAATCCGGACGTGTATGCGTTGCGCCTGCAGGCTCCAGCGGCGAACGGCAACTTCACGATGCGCGTGGCGCAGTCGGGCGTGAACAACACGATTACGATCCGGAGTGGGGGGCTGATGATGATTGGACAAGGTTCGACGACGGGCGGGACAACCAACACGTTGTGGGTGGATCCGAACCTTGTGTTTGGGACGGCGGGATCGGCTGAGGCGATGGTTTATGTGACGGGCACCAATGTTCCGAACGCGGGCGCTGTGCTGAACCAGATTACAGGGAACATTTCTGCGGCGGGCTTGACCAAGTTTGGGTCGGGATGGCTCAACCTTTTGGGGCTGAACACGATTACGGCACCCATCACGCTGAACGACGGCCTTCTGTACTTGCAGAATCAGTTGAACGGTGAAGGTACGGCGTCGGCGAATGTGACGAATGGGCAACCCATCGTTATCAACGCGGGGCAGTTGAACATCGACACGACACTGGCGAGTTCGACGGGTGCAAACCTAGCGGATGCGGCGTTCCGTCGGACGATGGCAACGCTCAACAGCGATGTGTTTGTGAACGGGGATGCGGGCATCTACTTCCGTACGTCTGGGAATGCGAATGCGGCGGGAAACACCATGCAGCGGATTAAGTCATTGACGCTTGCCGATTTGGGGGCGGACAGCGGACCGGTTGGTGCGAGCCTGCGGAACGGGGTGACGTTGACCATCGCGGATGTGTGGGTGGTTGGACCGACAACGTTGGGCGCTCACAACAACAATGTGCGCGTCTCTTGGGCACTCACTCCGGGGACCACGTTTGGTGGGAAGGTGAGCGGCGGCATGCTTTCGAAGTTTGAGAACGGGATGGCGTACATGGCTTCTCCGTTGAACGACTATTCGTTGGGTACGGTGATTTGGGGCAGCACCCAAAACACGGCGACGAGTGCGGTGGCGAGTTTGACGCGGACAGGGACGCCGTTTGGGACAGGTCCGGTGACGGTGCAACCGGGCGCGCTGTTGCGGATTGCGGATCCCTCGAACATCGCGGGGAACGCGGTGACATTGGTGTCGGACGGCGTGGGGTTGGCGGGGTTGGGGCTCGGGGGGAACTTTGCGCCGCCGACGTTGTTGACGTCGGGCACGGCGGTGGCGGGGCAGATTGTGATGACAACGAGCGGGCCGTTGGGCGGACAGCTCTCGCTGGACACGGCGAACTACACGCAGACGCTGAACCTTGCGACGTTGGGGAATGGGCGGTTGTTCTTGGGCAGCACGCAGTCGGGCGGGGTGAACTTGATTACGCCGACGTTGACGCCGGGGTTGCCAGATACGGCGGAGACGAGTGCGGTGTTTGACGCGGGATGGGCGAGTCGTCCGGTGTACCGGATTGGGGGCGGTGGGAATCAGGCGACGCTCAACATTGGGGCGGGGTACTTTGAGAACATGCTGACGGGGACCGCGAATGTGCAGTTGGCGGCGGTGCCGACGGGCAATGCGACGCCGGGGATTCGGTATATCAATGGGAACCTTGGGGCGGTAACGTTGCAGAACCGAAATGATTTGAGCGCGGCGTCGCGGGTTTTTGCGAATCTTGGGACAACGTTGAACGTGAACTCTCCTTACGCGATTGGGTCGGCGACGTTGGTGGTGAATGGGGGGACGGTGGCGTTCAACACGGCGTTCCGGAACCCGATTGCGTTGGTGGCGGATGCGGCATTTAACGCGGCGGGCACGTTGCTGGGTCCGATTGATTTGGCGCCGAATGGAGCGCCCGGAACGCGGACGATTACGTTTGGGAACTCTGGTCTGTCGCTGAACGGAGTCATTTCGGGTGCCGGTGCAAACTTGATCCGTGCTGGCAACGCGAACATCGGAATCCATTTCAACGGGCTGAACACGTACACGGGGACTACGACGCTGGCGGGCGGGGACACGTACATTGGGCAGTCGGTGTTACCAAATCAGCCGGGCGCGTTTGGAAACAGCGACACGCCGGTGCTGATTACTTCGGCGGGGATTTTCGGGACGTTTGGAAACCTCACGATTGGCCGTGACTTGATTTTCTCGGCGGGCGGGACTTTCCGCAACTGGTCGCCATCGGATGTGCGGGTAACGGGTGGCATTTCCATCGCCGCAGGGACTGTTCGGTTTGATCAGTATTCGGTCGGCACGCTCACGAGTGGCGCGGTGCTCGATTTGGCGGGTCCAATCACGGGCGCAGGAGCGGTTGCGTTTGGGAACGATACTGCGGCGAGCGGACCGACAACGGGCATTATTCGTCTGAGCGCCGGCCCGAACGGGTATGGATTGAACACCTACACGGGAGGGTCCACGTGGCTGCAAGGACGGGTACAGGTGGCTGCGGACACCTTGTACTATGGGTCGCCGAGTGCGCCGACGATTGTGAGTGGGCCGTTTGGGACGGGGACGCTGAGCCTCACGAAAGCTACTTTCGGGGATTCGGGCTGGATGGAGGCGGTAGGGGCAGATCGGGTGATTGTGAACCAATTGGGGGTAATGAACCGGGATAGCAGCTCCACAAACTGGTTTGGCGGGCGTTACAACCTCACGTTCACGCGGAGCCTCGACCTGAATAATAACGCTGCTGGCGTTCATAGTCGGACTTTCTCCGTGAACATCGCTCAAGGCGGCGCTTTAACGTTCTCAGGAAATCTCTCGAACAGTTCCGCGATGAACTTGGTGAAGCGCGGGTTTGGCGAGTTGGTGCTCTCGGGAACCAATACGCAGGCGAATACGAACGCTGGGGATGGAAACTACGGACGGAGTTTGTTCTTGGATGAAGGGGTGGTGTCCGTTTCGCAAGACGCGAACATAGGTCGGACGACGACCTTGGCGGCGGCAGGCACTCATTTGGCGGGGCCTGGTGATATTTCGTTGCGTGGCGGGGTCCTTCGCACGACGGGGAGCTTTGCGACGACGCGTCAGATTTTGCTGACCGTCGCGAGTGGGATTGATGTGACCGCTTCAAACACACTCACGCTTTCGACGGTGACGGCGGGTGCGTTTGGGGTGACGAAGTTTGGGAATGGGACGCTTGCGTTGAATCCGGCGACGAACGGGAACAACACCATCACGGCGTTGACGATTGGTGGCGCGCCGCTGGCGATGGCGCCGACGATGAGTTCGGGAGGGAAGACGGGCGGGGTGGTGACGACCTCGAATATTTCCGGGACGCCGTTTGCGGTGACTTCGGTGACGGTCAATGGCGGGGTGTTGGAGTCGACGGGTGCGGGGGCTGCGTTGACGGTGCCGACGGTGAACTTTGGGGGTGGTGCTTATGTTCGGATGAACCGGAATGGTTCGACGAGCCAGTTGACGGCGACCGCGTTGACGCGGACGGCGCAGGGGACGTTGACGATTGTTCCGTCTTCGCTTGCGGCGTTGGGTGCGGCTTCGAACTTTGAGGTGTTGAACACGGGTTCGACGTACACGTCGACGAACGGGATGTTGGTGACGCCGACGGTGGTGGTGAATGATCCTGCTACGGGCGACCTTTCGTTTGCGCGGTGGGTGACGGGCTCTGGCGCTTCGACGGGCTTCATGGTGTCAAATGCGACAACGGTTTCGTCCGTGGCAAGTTCTGCGGCGACGAGCGTGGCGGACGTTTCGGGTGGGTTGGTGCAGGTGGGGGCGGGGAATGTGGATGTGCTGGCGCTGCGGACTTCGGCGAGTGTGATGCCGACGGATGGGACGTCGTTGCTGCGGTTGTCGACGGGCGGGTTGATTGTGAATGGCACGACGGCACCGGTGATTTCGGCGAATCTGTTGTTTGGAAATCCGACGGCGGCAGAGGCGTTGGTGTATGTGCGTGGAGGTCAGACGGGTTACACGAACTTGTCGGGGAATGTGACGGCCGCGAACTTTACGAAGTCGGGTCCGGGCAACTTGTCGTTATCGGGGACGGCGAACGTGATGGCGCCGACGACAGCTGGGTTGCGGTTGTTCACGATCAACGAGGGGACGGTGCGGTTTGCGTCGCAGTCGGCGTTGCCGAGTTCGCAGACGGTGAGCATGAGCGGGACGAACTTTACGACGGCGCCGGTGATTGTGGTTCCTCAGGATTCGGGGACGTTTGATTTGAACGGGCAGAGTCTGAATATCGCGGGGTTGCAGGGATCGGGGTTGGTGACGAACAGTTCTGGGACGGCGGCGACGTTGACGTTGATGCCGTTGCAGGGGGCGAACAATACGTTCAGCGGTCTGATTTCTGGTAATCTTGGGGTGCGCACGGTGGGGACGGGGACGCAGACGTTCGCCTTTAATCAGACGTACACGGGTGGGACGCGGGTGGGGACGGCGGCGTTGGTTTCGACGGATGGAGTGTTCACTTCATCGGGCGTGTTGGCGACGACGACGGTGAATGGGTTGGGGACGGGTCCAGTGTCGTTGGAGGGTGGGACGTTGAACTTGAACTTCAACTACACGGGGGTGAGCGGATCGATGAATGAGGTCGTGAACAACGTGCAGCTCATTCGGTTTGGTCCGGGCGAGGGGTACAATGTGACGGTTTCGGCGTTGAACTCGTTGGGGACGGCGAATACGACGAGTCAGCTGGGGTCGACGATGTCGGCGGGCGTGTTTGCGGGGATCAACAACCTGACGGTGCAGGCGCCGGTGTTGAACATGGGTGCGACGACAGCGGGGGTGGCGGTGTTGGGGTCGACGGTGTTGAGCGGGGACACGACGTTGAATCTCGCGGGGGGGTTGTATCTGTCTGGGCGCGTGAGCGGGGCGAGTGCGGCTCCGGTGGTGACGAAGCTTGGTGCGGGTGCGTTGTGGTTGGCGAACTCGCTGGCGGGAGCGACGCCGAATGCGGTGTCGGAGTGGCGTGTGTTGGCGGGGACGTTGGAGGCGCGGATGAGCATGAATGGGGTGAACCCGATTGGGTCGGTGCCGGTGGTGTTGAATGGGGGGACGTTCAACCTGAGACATGATGCGGACAACACCGCGGACGTTCAGATTTTGTCGGACTTTGCGGGGACGGACATTGTGGTGGGGACGACGACGGGGTTGGGTGGGGCGGGGCTTTCGATGGCGAATGCGGCGTCGACGTTGAGCATTGATCGGGCGTTCGCGGCGACGAACAAGACGGTGCAGCTGGGCCGCTTGCGGTTTGGCGGGGCGTATGGTTCGCCGCAGTTTACGCTGACGGGTGGGAACGGGTATGCGGTGGAGTTTACGAATGGGGTGGAGATGGCGGGGCGTGACGGGTTGTTCACGCCTGGGGCGGTGACGGTTCCGATGACCATCAGTGGGAACATCACGGGGAACGGGACGTTCATTCGGTCGTTAAACTGGCAGCCGGAGCTTTACATCAATACTGCGGCGACGGGGAACTCTGGGAATGGGAACGTGTTGAGCAACTCGGTGACGTGGTTTGGTCGTTATGCGGGGTCGACGGCGTTGCGGGATTTGAATGCGACTTCGAAGTTGGCGCCCGGCGGGATTTCGGTGATGCGGGATACGGTGGTGCAGTTTACGGCGGCGACGAACTTGTACGAGGGGCAGCAGGTGGATTTGTATTCGAGTTTGAGCCAGTTCGCGGTGTTGGGGATTGCGGATAACTCGCCGGTGAGTGCGTACAACCTGCGGACGCCATGGGCGACGGGTCCGGCTCGTGCAAGCGCGTTGAACACGCCGCTGGCGGGTTCTGGGGTGATTGCGTTGAACTCGTACTACACGCAGCCGGTGGATCTTTCTCGGGTGGGGGATGGGACGTGGTTCTTGGGGTCTTACTCAAACGGAGTCGGTTTGTTTGGAACGTATAACGGACCGGCGATGATTCCCGGAGCTGCGTATACGGGTACGGGTAACACGTTGCCGACGTATCGGTTAGGTGGGGTGGGTTCGCAGTTTAACATTGGGGTGTATCCGGGGGATGTGGCGAGCGTGCCGAACCAGCTGACGGGTGCGGCCAATGTCGCGATTGGCAATGGGTACGTGAACAACGGCGCGCTTCAGTCGCGGCTGACGGGGAGCACGACGGTGTTCAACACGGCGCAGAACTACACGGGGTCCACGGTGGTGAATGGGGGGATGACACTGGAGGTGCGCGGGGCGATGGCGACGTCGGGGTACGATGTGTTTGGGACGTTGACGGTGGGCGGGTTGGCGACGTTGGGGAACACGCCGGTCACATTGCGGCCGGGATCTACGTTGCGCTTGGACAATACGTTCGATTTGACGGCAGGTGGGGTTGGGCGTGCTGGGGCGGGGCGGAGTTTGGTGGTGAATGCGGCGACGTTGCGCGCGGTGGGTTCGTACGTGACGGACGTGGTGGAGTCGGTTGATACGGTGACGGTGGTGGGGCAGGGGACGATAGTGCCGCAGTTGGCGATGAATGGTCGGACGACCACGTTGTCCATCGGGAGCCTGGTGCAGGATGCGTCGAAGGGGGTGGCCAACATTGCGCCGAACACGGCCAACTGGTTGGGCATTTCGGAGCGGGTGATGATTTCCGGGGCGGCTCCGGCGGTGACGAACGGGATGGTGGCGCCGTGGATGGCGAATCTCACGGATGCGCACTTCCTGACGTACGGAGAGTTGGGCTTTACGAATGCGGGGTTCAATGCGGCGTATGCGGCGGGCGGGTCGATCCCGACGACGTACACAGGGGTTGAGCGGCTATTGCTAAATGGGGCGGCGCCGAACTTGGCGGTGGGTGGAACGGTGGATGTGTACGCGTTGCGGGCGGATGTTGGGTTGACGCTGGCGACGGGGACGGATGCGACGGCGAAGGTGGTGATTCGGAGTGGTGGGCTGATTTCGCCGAACAACACGGCTATCACTCCGGCATTGGTGTTTGGAACCCCGGGTACGCCGGCAGAGGGGTACCTATTGGTGACTGGGGGGACCCTGACGCTGGGCGACGCGGCGAACACGGGGGTTGGGCAGATTACGGCGACGAGTCTGACGAAGGCGGGAGCGGGGACGTTGGTGATGAATGCGGATCAGGCGACGTTCACGGGGCCGATTTACGTGGGTTCGGGGAACTTAACATTGCTGAACTCGCTGTTGGCAGCGGGCAACGGGACTTCGAATGCGGGGACCAAGGGCGGGACGATTACGTTGGGGGCGGATGCGATGACGCTGAACTTGCGTTCGAACACGACGGGGCTGCTCACGTTCAACACGTCCTTGTTGATGGCGGCCGGCAATCCGCGCGCGACCATTAGTGTGGATCGAACGGGGGCGAACTCGGGAGTCATTGCGGTGAATGCGTTGACGTTGGGCGGTTCGCCTGGGGAGCAAGGGCAGGCTTTGACGGTGAATCAAGGGAACGCCGTTCAGTTCCGGGTGGCGGGCGCGACGGATTTGGGTTCGGCGGGGGTGGTGCAGCTGTTGGGGAGTGCGGCGGTGTCGCTGGGTGGGTCGGTGACGGGGTCTTCGACGTTGGTTTACACGGGGTCGGGTTCATTAACGCTGGGTGTGGGCGGGGTTCAGCCGACTGCGAGTAATACGTTTAGCGGTGGGGTGTTGGTGCGTTCGGGTACGGTGAACGTGACGGCAACGGGGCCGAATGGCGGGGGCGCTGTGGTGAACAACACATTGGGCGCTAACACGGTGACGATGCTCGGCGGGACGTTGAACTTCCTCGTCGAGAATGCGGCGGCGAACGACACGGCGGGGAAAATCTATGCGTTCCCGAACGAGGTGGTGCTGAATGGGAATGCGACGATTGGGGCGAACCGGAATACGGGGACGGCGACGGGGAACTTTGTGCAGTTGGCGCGGTTGACGGTGGGGGGTCAGACGGTGTCGTTTGCGCAGGGGAGCAACTACCGGATTGCGTTGAACTCGGTGCGCTTGACGGGGAACCCGACGTTCTCTCCGGCGGCGACGGTTGACCCGATCATTCGGAATGTGAGCGACTTTGGTGCAGGGTTGGGGCTGATGAAGACGGGGGCGGGCTGGATGTTCTTTGATGGCGCGCCGACGTTAACGGGCGGGTTGTGGTTGAATGCGGATGGGTCGGTAGCGCATTCGGGCGGTACGTACGCCTTGGGCGGCGCCCCGGTGCGGTTCACGAATGCGACCTCGCAGGCGGGCACCGGCAGACTGGTCATTGGGCCGGGAGCGAGCATGCAGTTGGAAGGGTTGGGGAATGTTAACACGGCGGCGGGGCAGATGATTGAGGTGCTCAGTTCGCCGGCGACGCGGGGGAGCTTGGTGTTGAATGCGGCGCTGAATCCGGCCTCGGTGGTTTCGGCGAGTTCGACGGGTTTGTTGCAAGCGAATGTGGGGACGTTCGGAACAGCGCTGGATTTGGCGACGATTGGGGATGGGACGTTCCAGTTCGTGGGAGCAGTCGCCACGACGTACTCGGCGACGACGTTGGGCGCAGGAGCGGGAAGCGTGTACCGCGTTGGGGGGAACGGGCAGAACATTACGATTACCGCAGCGAACGCCAATGTGCTGACGGGGGCGAATCGCGTTCAGTTGGGCTCGATGATTTCCACGGGTGGCACGGTGTTCTTGAACAACACGAACGATTACTCTGGTGGGACCACGGTTGCTCGCGGACAGATTGTGACGCTTTCGAGTGGAACGGCGAATACGCCGCTGGGTTCGGGCACGGTGGATTTGTTTGGTCAGATGAATGTGGTGACCGCAAATGGGAGTTTGAGGAATAGCGGGGGGACGGCGAACCAGAACGCGTTCGTGTTCCACCCAGGCGCATACCTGCTGTTGGACGGAAACGCCACGGGTAATGCGGGCGCTGGGGCGGGTAACTTGGCGAATCGGTGGGATGACGTAACGGCGATTGCGTTGAACGGATCGTCGTTTGCGACCAATACGTTCACGGGGACGGCGATTAACGAGACGGTGGGTGCGGTCACGTTCGCGCGTGGCTCGCGGATTGGTGCGGTGAATCCGGGTGCACCGGCGACGGCCAACCTGCTCACGCTGGGTTCCTTGACGCGTGTCGGACGGGGTACGCTGGCGTTTGTGCCGGGTGACGCCTTTGGGACCAATGGGGGGAATACGGACAATGTCGTTTTGACGGACAAGTCGAACTGGACGGTGGTGAACGGGATGTTGCCGGCGTACATGGTGAATGCGTTTGCGGGGTCGGGTAACACGTTCCTGACGTTTGGCTCGGGAGCGACGGCCAACTATTTGGTGAATGCCACGGACACGTTGACGGCGTTGAACGCGGGGGTGACGGCGGGGACGGACCGGGTGGGGCTGACGGCGGCGGTGACGTTGGTGGACGATCCGGTGATTTACGCGTTGCGGACGAACAACAACATCAGCAACACGCCGGGGCGGATTAATACGTTGACGCTGAGCGGGTCGGCAGCGGGGGGTGGGATGTTGATTTATGGCAACTCCACGATTCAGCCGAACCTCCGTTCGGGAGCGAGCGGGCAGTACGAGTTGCCGATTTACGCGACGGGCAATTTGACGTTGTCGGGGGATGTTTTTGCGGACGGAGTGACGAAGTTTGGGGCGGGCACGTTGATTCTTGGGAAGGATCAGAATGATGCGGCGCGTGGGGCGGGAAATGGTTATGGCGGTGGTTGGGTGGTGACGGAGGGCAACTTGACGCCGAGCACGTTTGGAGCGTTGGGGAATGCGGGCACGGTGGCGAAGCCGAACTTGGTGGTGTTGAGTGCGAGTAACACGACGGTGAATCCTCAGTTGAATCTGACGATTAACTCGGGGAACGCGCTGAACTCGGTTTACACCTCGGGCCGGATTGTGGCGGTGGACCAGGCAACGTTGAACTTTGATCCGGGCGCGAACGATCGGGTTCAGAGCATCAGCGATGTGGAGGTTCAGTCCACCGGCGGGGCTCTGCTCGATGCGCAGTTGCGCGTGTTGTTCACGAATGCGCGTCAGCGTTCGTTCCTGCAGGCCGGTGTACTGTCGCTGACGAATGCCGATGCGTTCACGAATGGTGGCGCGGTGGTGAATGTGGTGTACGGGACGAATCCGACGGCGGGGGTCAACTCTGGGTTCTCGGTGGCGTCGCTGTCCGGCTCGAACCGGTTGGTGAAGTGGGGTCAGGGCGCGATGTATGTGCGTGGGGATTCGAGTGTGTCGAGGGTGGCGGGTGACGGGACGGCGTATGGGCCGTTCACGGGTGCGGTGAGCATTGAGCAGGGGCCGCTGACGATATTGCATCCGAACGCCTTGGGTTCGGGAGCGGTGACGGTGACGCGTGCTGGGACGCTGGATATTGCGACGACGGGCTACACGGGTTCGCCGGTGTATCAACCGGGATCGATGGAGCGTTGGTCGGTGAGTGGGGCGCGCTCGGGTTCGGTGAACTTGGGATCGGCGACGGTGCAGGTGGCGAATGATCAGGTTGGGAACACGGCGACGGTGACGTTGAACAACGGGGGGATTGAGGGTTTCCTTGCAACGGACTCGAACGTGGCTACGGCGTTGAGTGTTGCGGGGTTGGTTTACCGCACGGTTGGTTCGGGGGTTTCATTTGTGATCAGCGGAACCAATACGCTCGGCCAGAATATCTTCGCAGGGCTGAATGGGTTGGATAGCGGGGCGACCCCCACGAACGTGTACAACCCGTTGAATGCAACTCCGAGTGGAGTCGTGTTGGAGGTGAAGGGCGGGATTAGCGGGACGGGTGGGTTGTCGAAGTTGTCTGCGGAGACGGTGATTTTGTCCGGCGCCAATACGTACACCGGAGGCACGGCGGTGCGGGGTGGGTGGTTGCGGATGGGGGCGAAGGACGTGATGCCTTCGAGTGGGGCGGTGATGACGGCTGGGAACGGGGTTTTGGATTTGAACGGGTTTGATCAGACGATTGGCGCGTTGTCCTCGGGAGCGACGGGGTTGACGTCGGTGTTGACGAGTCCGTTGGGGGCGGGGTTTGTGTCGAACTCGGCGACGGTGCTGAGTCGGTTGTCGGCGGGCAAGGGTGATGGGAGTTCGGTGTATGGCGGGTTGGTGCAGGGGAATGTGGCGTTGACGAAGGTGGGGAGTGGGGTGCTGACGCTGACGAATGCGAACACGTATGTGGGTGGGACGGTGGTGGAAGCGGGCAAGCTTGAGGGGTTGGCGCAGGCGCAGGGGTCGCCGTTTGGGACGGGGAATGTGGAGATGAAGGGAGGGACGTTGCAGGTGACTGGGATTGCGGGGACGGAGACGAACACGGTGGTGCCCGAGTTGCGCGTGGCGGCGCCTTCGGTGGTGGCGGTGGATGCCACGGCGGCGGCGGATAAGACGCGGCTGACGTTGGGTGTGTTGCGGCAGACGGGTGGGATGCTGACGTTGGTGTCGACGACGGGTCCGCTGGGCGGGTTGTCGACGCGCGAGCGCGTGACGGTGACGGACACGACGGGGTTGATGTCGGGCGGGGTGATTCCGTGGATTTTCGCGCAGACATCGCCGGTGGATCCGACGTTGAACATCGTGGCGTTATCGGGTTCGGATGTGGTGTGTTTGACGGTGGGGACGGACATCAATTTGGTGCCGGCGGGGAATCCGTTTATTGCGACCACAACGACGGTGAACACGTTGACGGCTGCGGTTTCGCTCAGTGCGTTGCAGTTGAATGCGACGACAGTGGACGGGCCGTTCACCTTGGGTGTGACGGCGGGCGAGCAGGCGGCGTTGGTGTTGAACTCGGGTTCAACGGTTTCGACGACGGTATTGGATTTTGGAACGAGTCGCGGCCGGATTGTGGGAGGTGGAGTGAGTGGATCGACGATTTCCGCATCGGTTCGCGGGAGCGCGGGTGTGGTGGTGGAGGGGTCGCAGGCGGTGACGCTTTCGGGGGCGAATCTGTTTACGGGTGGGTTGGCGATCAGGGGATCGGTTTTGGTGGATTCGGAGGCGGCGATGGGCAGCGGGTCGGTGGCATTGGGATCGGGATCGGGCGTGGCGTCCTTGGGGCTGACAGCGGACTTTACGACGACGAAGGCGTTGGCGGTGGAATCGGCGTGGGGGGTTGATTTGCGGGTTTCGTCGGGCCGCGTGGCGCGGTGGGACGGGGTGGTGAGCGGGGCGGCGGGGGTGACGAAGCGGGATGCGGGCACGTTGGTGTTGGGGGGTGTGAATACGTTCACGGGGACGATGACGGTTGCGGAGGGGGCCTTGCGCATTGCGTCGGCTTCGGCGCTGGGAGCAGTGACTGCGGGAACGACGGTGGAGTCGGGTGCGGCGTTGGAAATCGGGGCTGGCTTGGAGTTGGCTGCGGAACCGTTGACGATAGCGGGCTCGGGCGTGGCGGGTGGCGGTGCGATTCGGGGGTTGGGTGATGCGACGCTGACGGGTCCGGTGACGTTATCGGGCGCGGCGACGGTTTTATCCACGGCGGGTCGGTTGACGTTTGCGAGTGGGGCTTCGGTGACGGGGGAGAATCGCGTGTTGTCGGTCGGAGGCACGGGCGACGTGTCCCTTTTGGGCGATGTGAATCTCGGTACGGGTTCGATTTCGAAGACGGGTACGGGGGCACTGAAGTTGGGTGGGGCGAATGTGTTGAGCGGCGGGGTGGATTTGAGTGGGGGTATCCTTGAGTTTGGGGCTGGGACGCTTGGGAGCGGTCAGGTTCGCGTTTCGGGTATGCCGACCTTGCGGTGGGCGACCGGGAATGTGTCGGATGTTTCGGGCAGCGTGGTTGCGGCGGATGGGTCTGTTTTGACGGTGAACACGAATGGGAACGACGTGGCGATGGGCAGCGCCCTCGGGTTGGGCGGGTCAGGATTGGTGGCCGTGACGAAGGATGGGGCGGGAGCGCTGACGCTTTCTGCGCCGAACACGTTCTCGGGTGGGTTTACGGTTCGTGCGGGATCGGTGCGGGTAGCGGACGGTGGCGCGTTTGGGTCCGGGACGCTGACATTGGCGGGCGGGGTGGTGAGCGGGTCGGACGGATCGACGGCACGTGTGGTTGGGAACGATGTGTTGCTGGAGGAAAGTTCGACGTTGGGTGGCGCGACGTTGAGCGCGAAGCTGACGTTTGGCGGAACGGTGACGATGAACGCGGCGAAGACGTTGACGGTTCTGAGCGAGGTGGAAATGACGGGGCCGGTGACGGGTTCGGGAGCCTCGACGAAGGCGGGTGCAGGGAAGCTGACGTTCAGCGGGTCGGTTTCGTTTGGTGCGCTGACGATCGAGCAGGGGACGGTGGAGATTGGGAATGGCGGGACTTCGGGCGAACTGGCGGGCCCGGCGCGGGTGGATGGGACTTTGGTATTCAACCGGAGCGATGCGTCCCTTTATGCCGGAGTGCTGACAGGTTCGGGTCAGGTTGAGCAGGTGGGAGCGGGGGTGCTGACGTTGTCTGGGTTGAGTGCGGATTACCTGGGTGGGGTGAAGTTGGTGAGTGGCGGAATTCGGATGGGATCCGCGACCGCGTTGGGAAGCGGGACCTTAGTGATGGAGGGAGGGCGATTGTCGGGGTCGGATGCGCTAACGGCGCGGAGTTATGCGGGTGCGGTTTCGATGAAGGGTTCGGTTGCTTTGGGGCATGGAGTTGATTCTGCAGGGTTGACGTTGTCCGGTCCGGTGACGTTGACGGGACCGCTGACGTTGTCGGTGGACAGTGCGGTATCGTTGACGGGAGGAGTGGGCGACGGCGGGAGCGGATTTGGAATGACGAAGTCTGGGGCGGCGGTGTTGGCGTTGGGTGGGGTGGGGTCGTACGGGGGGAACCTGACGGTGACGGACGGGACGGTTCAGCTTTTGAGTGGTGGCGCGCTGGCGTCAGGAGTTGGGCGCGGAAATGTGGTGATGAACGGGGGGGCGTCTGCGGCCGGGGTATTGGATTTGAATGGACAGAGTCCGACGGTGAATGCGCTGACTGGGTTGACGGGTGTTGTGTTGCCGGTGGTGCGCAATAGCGCGGCGGGCAGCGAGTCTGTTTTGACGTTGGGTGCGGGGAATGCGTCGGGCGTGTTTGCTGGGGTGATTGAGGACAGTGCGGGTTCTGGGGGTACGGTGGCGTTGAAAAAGGTGGGAAGCGGTTCGGCGGGGTTGGCTGGGGTGAACACGTTCACGGGCGCGACGACGGTGGAGGCGGGTACGTTGGCGTTGAGTGGGGTGGGATCGGTTGCTTCTGCGTTGGTGGACATTCGGAGTGGCGCGGTGCTGGATGTGTCGGGCACGACGGGTGTTTATGCGTTGGTGGACGGGCAGCGGCTGAAGTTGGCTGGGTCGGTCAGTGGGGAGTTGGTCGTGGGCACGGGCGCGGTGTTGGAGCCGGCGAAGGGCCTTGCGGAAGTGGCGACGGGCGGTTTGACGGTGAATGGGAGTTTGAAAGTGACGCTGGGCACTCCGGGGACGGTGCTGGCGCCTGGCGTGTCGGATCGGGTGGCGGTTTCGGGTGATTTGACGCTGGGAGGCGCGAGCAAGCTGACGTTGGTGGATAACGGGGGTCTCTCGGCCAAGGGATCGTTTGGGGCGGGGCGTTACCGGATTGGGACGTTTAGTGGGGTGCGGTCGGGTAGTTTTGCGGTGGTGGAGAATCCGCTTTCGGCAACGGTGCACGAGAAGGTGGTTTTGGATGATGCGAGCGGATCCGTTTTCGTGGATGGCTACCGATTGGCTGTGGCCGGATTGCCGGCGGCCGATGTTGTTTTGGCGGCGGTTCGTGAAGGTGAATCCTTCTTGGTTTCTAAGCTGACCGTTTCGAATGACGCGACGGCGGATGGGTTCAGCGAGAAGTTGAATGCGTCCTTGGGAACACTTACGGGCGATGCAACGAAGGTTGGTGCGGTGAACTTGTTGGCGGCGGGGGCGACGGATTCTACGACGCTGGGAGTGAGTCTGAGCGACACCGCGAGTGCGGGGGCGAAGTCGGGAACGGTTGTGTTGCAGTTGGAGACGACAGGAAGCGGCACGAGCGGTTACGGAGTGACGTCTCTCGGATCGCAGCTGATGAACGTCAGCGGAAAGGTGTACCGACTCGCTGTGGGAACGCCTGCGGTGGCGAGCATCGACTTGGGGTCGATTCGTCTGAACGGCTCGTTTGCTGCGCAGGATCTGTCGGTTTCGAATACGGCGGTTTCCACGGACGCGTATTCGGATCGGTTGCGGATTGCGACGGGAACGGTTGCGAACGGGTTTACGATTACGGGTTCGAGCCAAGTCGTGGATGCGGGTGGGTCAGGGAGTTTGTCGGTGGGTTTTGGTGGCTCTACGGCGACGGCAGGTCCGCTTACGGGTTCGGTGGGGGTGGCGCTCACGTCGGTGGGTCGGGAAGGTACCGGGCTTGTGGATCAGGCATTGTCGCCGTTAACGATTGCGGTGAGCGGGACGGTGTACCGTGCGGCCAATCCTGTTTTGGCGACGACGACGTTCGAGCTTGGGAATATTCGCGAGGGCGAGGCGTTCCCGACGCGGGCGCTCGCCTTGACGAATGATTTGCCGGTGGATGCGTACAGCGAGAAGTTGAACGCGGCGCTGGGGCAGGTGACAGGCGTTGCGACCAAGGCAGGCGGACCGGTGGCGTTGTTGGGCGCGGGAGCGACCGACAGCACGTTGGTGGTGAGTTTGGGAGGAACGGCGGCCGCAGGGGCGAAGTCGGGGACGGTGGTCGTTGGCTTGGAGACAGACGGTGCTGGGACGAGTGGATTGGCGAAACTGGCGTTGCCGGATCAGACGGTGAGTTTGACAGGCACGGTTTTCCGGAAAGCGGTTGGGAGTGTGCCGGCTTCGGTGGTGCTCGACGCCATCCGCGAGGGGGAGACGTTCCAGAGCAAGGGGATTTCATTAGCCAATACGGCTGCGGCGGATGGTTATTCGGACGATTTGGCGGCAGTCATCGCGACGTTGAGTCCGGGTTTCTCGGTATCAGGCTCCGTGAGCGCGGTGGCCGGCGGGGGTTCGGATAGTTCCACTTTGCGGGTTGGCTACACGGGATCGACGGCAGCCGCGGGATCGGTGACTGGCACGGCGACGGTTACGTTTACTTCGAAGGGGAGAACGGGCACCGGTTTGGCAGATGCGACCCCAGACGTGGCATCGGCTCCGGTGGCTGCGTCGGGGACCGTTTACCGTAAGGCAACGGCGTCGGTGAGTTCGTTGAATCTCTCATTGGGCAGTGTGAGGGTTGGTCTTCCTGTGGATGCGGCACCGTTGACGGTGGGCAACACCTCAGCTGCGGACGGTTTCTCGGATAACCTTGCGGTGGCGCTTACCGCGAACACGGGAGGGTTTGGGTTGAGTTCTTCAGCGGAACAGCTGGTTTCTCCTGGGGCCACGCTCGCGTTGAGTGCGATTTATTCCGGGGAGACGAACGTGGCGGGATTGAAGAGCGGGGTGTTGACGTTGGGGATGGTGTCGAGGGGACAGACGGGGACGGGTTTGGCGGATGTGACGTTGACGCCAGCGACGGTGAATGTGAGCGCGACGGTGTACCGGCCAGCGGTGGGGGTCTTGGGATCGACGGTGGTGGATTTGGGGAACGTGCGTGAGGGGGAGAGTTTTGTGAGCGGGCTGTTGAGTGTGAAGAATGAGGTGGTGGCGGACGCGTACAGCGAGAAGCTGAATGCGCGGTTGGGGGTGGCGAGCGGGGACGCGGTGAAGGGGCTTGGGAGCGTTGGGTTGTTGGGAGCGCAGCAGGTGGATGCGAGCGCCTTGAGTGTGGGGTTGAGTGGGACGGGCGTGGCTGGGCTGAAGAGCGGGACGGTGCGAGTGGAGTACGAGACGGATGGGAGCGGGACGAGTGGATTGAGTGCGTTGGGGGTTGGCGGGGAGACGGTGAGCGTGAGCGGGAAGGTGTATCGATTGGCGGTTGGGAGCGTGCCTGCGAGCGTGACGCTGGCTGCGGTGCGTGAGGGCGGGGTGTTTGCGCCGGTGGCGTTGAGCGTTGGGAACGTGGCGGCAGGGGACGGGTACTCGGATGATTTGGGAGCAAGTGT
>JBIIXW010000001.1:0-84494 GCA_044347165.1 Chthoniobacteraceae bacterium | reverse complement strand
TCGAATCGTGGCGGAGTCGGAGCGTTGGATTGCGTTTCATGACATTAGTCCGCAGGCGCCGGTGCATGTGTTGGTGGTCCCGAAGCGGGTGATTCCGCGAGTGGGCGAAGCGGTGGTTTCGGACGAAGCGGTGTTGGGTTCGTTGTTGTTGGCTGCGGGTGAGGTGGCGCGATTGACGGGGATTGAG
Source organism: Chthoniobacteraceae bacterium (assembly GCA_044347165.1). Classification (GTDB taxonomy): domain Bacteria; phylum Verrucomicrobiota; class Verrucomicrobiia; order Chthoniobacterales; family Chthoniobacteraceae; genus JBEEPE01. Next base: position 84,307 of record JBIIXW010000001.1, on the reverse strand, counting down.
GGGACGGGTTTTCGGGTGGTGATTAACCACGGGCGGGACGGCGGGGAGACGGTACCGCATTTGCATGTGCATGTGCTGGGTGGACGGGCGTTGGCGTGGCCGCCGGGCTAGTTGATTGTTGATTTGCGGTTATTTCTGAGAACTGAGAAATCTGAAAGCGATATGGCATTGAATCGAATCAAGTTATCTGATGAGCCGGTGATGCAACCCGAGCGGCCGGAGGTTTTGGGAGGCGGTGCGGCGGAGATTCGTTCTGGGGGGGTCGTTGCTTCGGAGGGTGTGTTGTTTGATGTGGATGAAGCGGAGTTGGTGGTGGAGGTGGATGGTTCGGGGGTTCGCGTGATTCTCGTGTGCGAGGATGGTGCGGCGGCGTTGCAGTGGTTGAATGCGAGTCCGGATTTGGCGTTGAGCGTGGTGGATGAAGCGGGCGGTGCGGCTGCGGCGGAGTTTGTGGTGCGGATTGCGGGGGATGTCCCGGGGTGGCGGGTTTTGCGGTGTGAGCCAGGGGTGACGTATCGGGCGATTCTCGAGCAACGGGTTTCGGGGTTGGCGCTTCCTTTGTTGGCGTCGGGTGCTTTTTCGGTCGGAGTCACGTCGGCGCGCGGGGATGAATCGTCGCGACCGGTGTTGTTTTACTCGGGAGCGGATCGGCGGGTTCCATTGGGTGGGGGTTTGGGTGGTGGTGAGTCGGGTGGGGTGATGTATCACGAACCGGTTTGGAGGGGGGGAGCGGCTGCGGTGTTGCCTGAGGCGTTGCTTCCTTCTCGGCTTCGGTTTGGCGAGGCGAGTTAGGGAGGCTCGAACGAGCATATGGAGGGACTGTCGGGAGAATCGCTCGGGGAAGGGGGGGCCGTTCTTGATGCGGTGGGTGAGGCGTTTTTGGCGTTCCTCGAGAATGAGCGGCGGGTGTCGCCTCGCACGTTGATGAACTATCGGCATGCGTTGGAATCTTTTCGGAGGTGGCGCTCGGGGGCTTGGGAGTGGAGTTCGCTTTCTGCTGATGTTTTTCGCCTGTATTTATTTACGTTACAAAAGGAAGGGCGTGGGAAGGCGACGGTGCGGCTGCATTTTGCGGCTTTGCGGACATTTTACCGGTATCTCACGGACCGGCACGGGTTGGTGGATCATCCGTTGAAGCAGGTGCAGTTGCCGAAGGTGAGGCGTCCGCTTCCGGTGGTATTGAATACGCGGCAGATCGACGATTTATTATCGGCGCCGTTGCGGGCTACGGGGCAGAAAACGAGGCGTGGGCCGGTGTGGGGGGCGTTGCGGGATGCTGCGATTTTGGAACTGTTTTATTCGAGTGGGTTACGGCTTTCGGAGTTGCTGGGGGTGGATGTTGCGGATGTGGATGTTGTGACGGAGACGGTGCGGGTTTTGGGGAAGGGTGGGAAGGAGCGGGTGGTGCCGGTGGGCGTGCCGGCGATGGAGGCGATGCAGAGGTACCGGAGTGCTGCTGGGGTGCAGGCGGGGCCGCTGTTCATCAATGGTTCGCGGAAGCGGTTGGGTGCCTCGGCGGTGTGGAGGATGATTCAGAAGTACATTGGGATGACGGACATTCCGCTGCACATTAGTGCGCACAAGCTTCGGCATTCGTTTGCGACGCACCTTTTGGATAACGGGGCGGATTTGCGGAGTGTGCAGTCGTTATTGGGGCACGCGAGTTTGTCGACGACACAGATTTACACGCATGTGAGCGTGGAGCGTTTGCGGACGGCCTACGATGACGCGCATCCGCGGGCGTGAGGGGAGCGCGCTTTTCTGTGAAGTCAGCGTGGGGTGGGGCTGGTGAGCGCGAGAGCGAGTGCCGCGAGGAGGAGGAGAGCGCCGGCGAGGCGTTGGAGCATGATGCGGCGGCCGAGTTGGCGTTCTTTGTTACCGAACCAATGGCCGACGGACCAGACGACGACGATGCTCCAGATGCCGCGCGTGTTGTAGAGAATGTTGGTGGTGGTGACTTCGTGGAAGAAGGCGATGCTGGTGGCGATGCCGGTGGCTTGGAGGGCGAGGGTACAACCGGCGGCGGCGGCCCATTTGGCGTTGGGAGCGGGGAGTTGGGCGAGGGGGGCTTCGAAAAGGAGGATGAAGGTGAGGGAAAGCACCGCGATGGTGGCAAACATGGCTGGGGCGAAGTAGCCGAAGCCCCATTCGTCGACCCAGATTTGCTGGATGATATCGGTGCCGGCGTAGGCGACTGCAGCGAGGAATCCGAAGAGGAGGCTGGGGATGACGCGGCTGCGATCGGCTTTTCCTTCGGCGCCGAGGAGAATCATGGCGAGTGCGGTGAGGCCGGTGGCGGCGAGCATGCGGGGTGTGAGGTCTTCGCCGGAGAACAGAAAGGCGAAGAGGGCGACGAAGAGTACTTTGGTGCCGAGGACGGGGGTGGTGAGGGAGACGTCGCCGCGGCTGAGGGCGATGAAGGTGAAGATTTGTCCGATGAAAAAGGCTGCACCCGCGAGGGAGGCGTGGAAGAGATGTTTCCACTCGAAGGCGTTACCTCCGAGAAGGAGCCAGGGTTGGAAGAGGAGCCCCATGCACAGGTTGATGATGAAGGCGGTTCGCCAGGGGGTGCGCGTCCCTGCGGAGGCGCGTTTGACCATGAGGGCGGCGAAGGTGTAGCCGAAGGCGGAGCAGAGGGGAAGGATGGTGGCGAGCGGCGAGCGCATGGTTGCTCCTGGGCGAAAAAGAAAGACCGTCCGGACGGATCCGGACGGTCTTTAAGGGGTTGTTCCGAACGGATTAGGATGCTGCTGAGTCGCCGACCATGAAGCGCAGGAAGCGGCGGACGGAGATTTCGTCGCCGAGCGCTTTGGATGTTTCAGCGAGGAGCTGGGCGATGGATTGCTTGTTGTTTTGGAAGTTTTCCTGATCGAGCAGGCAGATCTGCTTGTAGAAGGCGTTCAGTTTTCCTTTCACGATGTTTTCGACGATATTGGCGGGTTTGCCCTGGACGTCTTTGCTTTCGCTTTGGACTTGGCGTTCGCGCTCGAGGACGTCGGCAGGGACGTCGCTGCTCCGAACGTAGAGCGGGCTCATCGCGGCGATTTGGAGCGTGAGCGAGCGCACGAGTTCGTTGAAAGCGGGGTTGGTGAGGGTTTCGGCTTTGCTGGCGCCGACTTCAACGAGCACGCCGAGTTTTGATCCTTGGTGGATGTAGGCGGCGACTTGGCCTGAGCCTGAGACTTGGACGCGCTCGTGGCGACGGATGGTGACGTTTTCGCCGGTTTTGGTGATGGTTTCCTGACGAAGCGGTTCGAGGTCAGCGGCGGGGTTGTCGAGGACCGTTTTGGCCAACCGATCGCAGAAGCCGCGGAAGTCTTCGTTACGAGCGACGAAATCGGTTTCGCAGTTGACTTCGACGATGGCGGCTGCGGTTTGGTCTGCGGAAAGTGCGAAGGCGACGACGCCTTCGCGGGTTTCGCGATCCGCTTTTTTGGCGGCATTGGCTGCGCCCTTTTTCCGGAGGATGTCAACGGCGGCTTCGAGGTTGCCCTGCGCTTCGACGAGGGCGGCTTTGCACTCCATCATGCCTGCGTTGGTTTTGTCGCGGAGGGCTTTGACGGCTTTGGGATCGATTTGGACTTCGCTCATAATGTGATGGTTTGGAGGTTGGTGAAGAGAGAATGAAGACTGATTGGGGAGGGCACAAAAAAACCGGCCGAAGGGCCGGTTTTCCTTTTTGCGTCCCGCCGGGACTCGGGGTCTCCAGCGTTAATCGCAGGTTGGAGAATCCGGCGTCGTCGGGGTGTCGGAGAACTACTCGCTGACCGCGCTCAGGTCAGAAGCGGCGGTTGCCGGAGCGCTGACGGGAGCGGGAGATCCACCGCGACCGGCGACGATAGCGTCGACGAGTTTTTGGAGGATGATTCGGATTGCGCGAATGGCGTCGTCGTTTGCTGCGACGGGATAGTCTACCAAGGTTGGGTCCGAGTTAGTGTCGACCACTGCGACCGTGGGGATTTTCAAGCGACGCGCTTCGGCGACGGCGATGCCTTCGCGGGCGGTGTCGATAATGATGATGGCGCCGGGGAGTTTCTCCATGGCACGCACGCCTTCGAGGTTGCGACGGAGTTTTTCTCCTTCGCGACGAAGAGCGGAGAGTTCTTGTTTCCCCATCTTGGAGTATTCCGGCTGCTTCTCGATGTTTTCGATGTAGTGCAGGCGGGCGACGCTCTTGCGGATGGTTTTGATATTCGTCAGCGTGCCACCGAGCCAGCGCTGGTTGACATAGAACTGACCGCAAGCGGTTGCTGCTTCCTTGACAGCTTCTTGAGCCTGCTTTTTGCAGCCGACGAAGAGGATTTTTTCGCCTTTGGCAGCGAGATTGGTGAGGAACTCCGTTGCGGCGCTCAGTTGGCGGACGGTTTCACCCAAGTTGATGATGTGGATTGAGTTGCGCTTCTCAAAGATGAACGGTTTCATCTTGGGGTTCCAGCGCTTGGACTGGTGGCCGAAGTGTACGCCGGCTTCCAGTAATTCCGTCATGAGTTCCGTTGACATAAAAAAGTGCGATTAACCAAATGGGTCGTGAAGAATGCGGGTCGGGAAGGGGGATGGCAAGGCGTAAACCGAAAAATCTGCTCGTTCCCGTACTGAGACGGGTAGGCGGGGCCAAGCCGTGATTCGAAGAGCGCCCTCGGCCGATTCATCGAACCGAGGGCGTTTTCCGAAAGGCTTGGGCTAGGCCAGTTTCGGGATCTCGAAGCCTTTGCGATCGTTCCGGTGGAGCATTCCGTTTGCGGCGTCGTTGCCGACGAAGCGCTCTGTTTTTGGGTCAATCTGGAGTTTCGCGCCGAGCGTGAGTGGGGTGGCAGCGAGGGCGACCGCGTTTTTGCCGAGGTGTTCTGCCATGCGGCCGAGAGATTCGGACAGTTCCGCATCATTTCGGATGGCGGACTTGATTTCGTCGATGGACGCGCTTTTTCCCAGGCGATGGGAAATGTTGGCGATGTGACAGAGGGCCGCCGAGACGTGGCCCTCTTGGCTTTCGCAGGAGAGGGCTGAGCGGTTCCGGCTCCGAACCGCTTTGAGGAAGTTTGCTGCGTGGGTCTCGACTTCGCCTTTTGTGTGCGGTGCGGAGCTGTCTTGTGGGCCCTTATCTCCGCCGAACGAGTGGACTAACTTTCCGGCATTGTCGTAGGCGAGTACGGACGTGTAGCTCGGGATGAGGATGTGTCCGTTTTCGTATTGAAGAACCACACCCACTTTTGAGCCTCGGTAGTTGTCCATCTCCTTGGTGTCTTTCGAAGCCGGCAGTCCTCGCACTTCGAAGTAAAGGGGGGCCTTTTCGTAACCGTAGGCGATGGTTTGGGTGTTTGGGGTTTCGCCATCGTCGACGTATCCGAGGCGCCCGCCGATGCTCACCACGGACGTGGGAAGATGGTTTTCGCCGAGGAACCAGCGGGCGATGTCTACTTGGTGGACGCCTTGGTTCCCAAGGTCACCGTTTCCGTAGTTCCAAATCCAGTGCCAGTCGTAGTGGAGCTTCTCGCGGAGCAAGTCGGCCTTCGGGGCTGGGCCGCACCACAGGTCGAAGTCAATGCCTTCGGGGATGGGCTGAGGTCCGCCGACTTTTTTGATGGAGCCCCGAGGTTTATAGCAGGTTCCGCGGCCGTATTTGAGTTTCCCGAGGGGGCTCCCTTTCAGCCATTCGATGGCGGCTTTGAGTCCGCCGGAAGAGCGGCTTTGGGTCCCGCTTTGAATGATCCGATCGTATTTGAGGGCGGCAGCTGCGAGTTGGCGTCCTTCCCAGACGGTATGGGAAACGGGTTTTTCGACGTAGACGTCTTTCCCCGCCTGGGCGGCCCAGATGGCGGCGAGGGAGTGCCAGTGGTTGGGGGTGGCAATCATCACGGCGTCGATGTCCTTGTTGTCGAGAAGGCGGCGGATGTCGCTGTAGGTTGCGATGGATTGCCCTGCGTTGTTCGGATCTTGTTCGAATACGGTTTTGCCGTTTGCGACGCGTTTTGCGTCAACGTCACACAGGGCAACGAGGCGCGCATTTTTGGTGTAGAGAGCGTCTTTGAAGATGCCCGGGCCGCGTCCGCCGACGCCGATTCCCGCGATGCGGATGGCGTCATTTGAGCCTTGTGCCCGCAGGAAGGATGCGGGTGCAAGGAAGGTTGCGGAGGTTGCTGCGGTGATCTTGCGGAGGAACGATCTGCGGTTGTTCATGGTGTCTGGGTTTGTTTTTCGGAAACGGGGTTTTTCGGGAATGGGGAGGGGTTTAAACTCACCGGATGAACGATTGGTAGAGATCGCGGATTGCGGTTTCTGCGACGTGGCCTTGGTGAAGAATCAGGCGGTAGGAGTAGGTGCGGGATTCGCCGGGAGCGAGTTTCACTGCTCCGTTGTCCTTTGGCAGTGATTTGTCCATTGCGCCATCTGCAAAAGGGTTGGCAGCGAAGAGGCCGTAGTCGCGGGCGTGCCAGCGGTTCGGGTGTCGCGGGGTGGAAGGGTGCTCCATGAAGGTGATGGCGTGGGGTTGTCCGTCGATGGGGCCAGAATAGTGCACCCAGTCTGCGCGTTTGCCCCAGCAATCGCCGTCTTTTTCGCCGTTGCTGTTGAGCATGTGCCCTTTTCCTTCCGTTTTGTTTGCACCCTTGACCCGCATGGATTCGGCGATGCGGATAGCGGCGGTGCCTTCTTTGGTATCCCCGAGGGTGACGGGTTCTTTTGCGGTTAGCTTGATGATGAAGTCGATGGCTCGTGAGGTTGGGGTGATGGAGTGGAGGCGGAGTGTTTGCTCAGAGGTGAGGTGTACTTTTCCGTCTTCTTGGGTGACCCATTTCTGAGCGGTGTGGATCACTCCCGAGTCTTTGCCCCCGGTTGCCTTGATGACCTCGGTGTGTTCGATTTTTGGATCACCTTTCAGACCTTTAACGAAGCCTTTTCCCTCGCCGCGTTCGGCCCAGAAATCGAATCCGTTGACGTCACCGTGTGAGAACCAGAGGGAGCGGTGGTGTGGGTGGTCATGATCCTCGCCCTCGGGCTGTTCCATGGGATAGGAGCGCGTGAAGCGTTTTCCACCGGGGCCGATGACGGGGTAGTAAAAGACGTGGGGCGCGGTGCCGAAGTTGTAGGCGGTGAACAGGTCGCCATCGATCGACATGACCACTCGATTGGCTTCGGTCGTCACTTTCACGTCGGCTTTGGTGGAGAGGGCGAGGCAGGCGGCGGCGAGGATCGAGAGGGCGATCCGGCCCGAGCGGGGGGCGATGAGAGAGCTCATGCCCGAGGTCGGTGCACGGAGCGTGCCATCGAGACGCTGCCCGCGAGGCGGATGCGAAATGTGTTCCGGATCGGCTGGATGCGTCGACGCTTGGTGTGGAGAGGGTTGTGAGAACGTTTTTGAGTATTCCTTGGTGGTCTGCCCGCGGTTCCGTGGTTACGATCGGGCCCCGTGATGGACCACGACCCTATGGATTCTCGTCCGGATGATCCGGCGGCGGCGCATGATTACTCGGACTTGTTTGGTCCGGAGCAGCCACCGTGGTGGCAGCGATTTTTGTATTGGTTGGCGGGGGCGCGCTGGGAGTTGTTGAGCCAGTGTCCGGCGGCCGAACAGGAGCGCGTGGCGGTCCAAGGTTCGACGGTATTGGTGCCGACGGTGATGGCGTTTTTGGGGATGTATTTCTTTGCGAAGAGCCGGTTCGACGATCCGCCGTTTCTGCCGGTGTTTGCGGTTTCGGTTTTGTGGGCGTCGGTGATCATGATGACGGACCGGATTTTGATTGCGATGTATCGTCCGTTTTTGCCGGCGTGGCGGCGCGCGGTGCAGGTCCTTTTTCGGCTGGGACTTGCGAGTGTGGTGAGCGTGGCGATTTCGTTTCCGTTTTGTTTGGACCAGTATCGGCCTGCGATTCGGTTTCGGTACCAGACGGAGTTGCAGGGTAAACTGAATGATATGCGGGCTGAGGAAACGGCGGGGCGTAAGGTCTTGCGGGATGATTTATTGCGGATGCGTGACACTGCGGAGACGGACCGGAGAAAGTTGGAGTCGGAGCATTTAAAGCAGAGGGAATCGTTGGAGGGGCAGTTGCCGGCGTTGGAGAAGGGGCAGATTAATCCGGAGCTTTATGCGGATGGTCGGATGGAGGAGGAGCGGCGGCGGGTCACGGCGCCGGACTTTGTTGCTCCGTCGTCGGGTGCGACGTTGAACATTGTTGCGCGGATGGATGCGTTGAAGGAGGCGTCGGAGCGGTTGGGCAAACAGATTGAGGAGGAGCAGGCGATGCATCGTCGCTTGGTGGAGGCGATTGCGCGGGAGGAGTTGGGGTTGCCGAACGAGTTTTATCCTGAGCCGAAGAAGCCGGGTGAGGGGCCACGGTTGAAGGACATGCGTAGTCGGGATTTGCGGGTGCAGGCGGAGATTCGGAAGTTGGAGGGAGCTTTGAATGTGGCGACGGCGGATCTTGCGCAAGCTGAGGATGCGTTGGCGCGCGGTCGGTTGACGGATCGGAACGCGTACTTGGATTCGTTGAATACGCGGAGGGAGGCATTTGTTCGCGAGGCGGAGGACCGGGAGCGCGCGCGGAAAGATCGGTTGAGCCAGTTACGTCGCCAGTTGGAGCAGGAGGAGGCTGACCATGCGGCGAACATCCGCAAGTTTGAGGAGCATCGGCGCGCTCTGGAGGATGATCATGCACGGGCGCAGCAACGGCATGATGACACTCATCTTCCCCCGATTCAGCGGTTGGAGGCCAAAATCAATGGGTTGTTTGATCCGATGGAGGAGACGATTGGGCTCTACAAGGTGATTTTCACTCCGCCGCCGGATATGCCGGAGGATGCGAAGATGGAGTACCGGTGGATGGCGGGGTTGTTTCAGTTTTTGGTGATTTTCGGAACGCTGTTCCTTTTGGATTTGGTTCCGATTGCGGCGAAGCTGCTCTCGCGTCCGGGGGCGTACGACATTCTGGTCGAACATTCGGAGTTTATCGCAAATGCGAATTGGGCCGACTTTTCGCGGCATTTTGCGGAGGAGGGAAATGGGTGGCCTGGTCGTCCGCTCCGGCGCGGCGAAGTCAGTCTTGCTGATGCGTCACTGTTGTTGCGTCCGCATTACCGCGATCCGCGTCCGCGCACGGAACCGGTGGTTTCGTCGGCGTTGAGCGAGGGTGAGGCTGCGGCGGACAAAGGTGACAGTGCCCCGGTAGTTGAGGGCAACGCCCCGAGTAGCCGTGGTGATATTGCGCATGGGCGTGATGGTTTGCCGGAGTCGGTGGAGAAGGCAGGGGCGGTTTGAGCTTCGTTTAGCGGTTGTTGAAAGTTCTTTAGGAGGACTCGCTTTAAGTTCCTCTCTCTGTGCGGGGTGTTGCTTAAGCGAAGGTGCTGGCGCGGATTCTGCGCACGCACTAGGCAGGCAAGCATCCACCCCCATGCGACTTCACCTTTCGATTTCGAACATTGCGACGATTGGCGCGCTCCTTTGCCGATTGTTGCTCGTGTGTGGTTTGTTGGGTGTGGGTGCACGTGGCGGGGAGGCGTTGGATTTTGCGCATGATATTGCACCTTTACTGAGTCGGTTCGGGTGCAATGGATCGGCGTGTCACGGGAAGGCGGAGGGGCAGAACGGATTTCGGCTCTCGGTTTTTGGGAATGACCCCGTGGCGGATTATGAGGCGTTGGTGGTTCAGGGGCGTGGGCGGCGTGTGATGTCGGCGGCACCGGACGAGAGTTTGATGCTTCGGAAATCGGTGGGTGCGGTTCCGCATGCGGGGGGGAGGCGGATGACGGAGGGTTCGCGGGAGTATGTGATGCTGAGGGATTGGATTGCGGGGGGAGCGGTTTACTTGGACTCATCCAAGCCGGATTTGAGGAGTGTTCGGATGGATCCTCCCGATTCAGTGCATCGGTTTGGGGAGCATCGTCTGCTGGGAGTCAGGGGGATGTATTCAGATGGGGTGGAGCGTGATGTGACGTGGTTGGCGGTTTTCCATTCGAATGATGCGAGTATTGCTGAGGTTGATGAAACGGGTCGGATGTCCACTGGAAACTCGGTGGGGCAGGCGGCGTTGATGGCTCGGTTTGCGGGGCAGATTGCGGTGCATCGGGTGACGGTACCGCGTCCGGGCGAGCGGGTGGTATTTGAGGATGGCGACGGGGCGACGGAAATTGATCGGATGGTGAATGCGAATCTGCGGCGGATGAATTTGAAGCCGTCTGAGGCGGCGGATGACGCAGTGTTTTTGCGGAGGGTGTTTTTGGATTTGGCAGGGCGTTTGCCTTCGCTGGAGGAGGCGAGAGCGTTTTTGGATGATGGACGGGCTGACAAGCGGGCTTTCTTAGTGGACGGGTTATTGGAGCGTCCGGAGTGGGCGGATGTTTGGGCATTGAAATGGTCGGATTTGTTGCGGGTGGATCGACGCACGTTGGGTCATCGCGCAGCGTACGCGTATTACGGGTGGATTCATCGTTCGATGAAGGAGAATGTTCCCTTGGACCGGTTTGCGCGTCGGTTGTTGGAGGCGGAGGGTCCGTTGCAGGAGAATCCGGCGGGGTATTTTTTCCGAGTGGCGAAGAAGTCGGGTGAGGTGGCGGCGACGACTTCGCAGGCGTTGATGGGGATCCGGATTACGTGTGCGGAGTGTCATCAGCACCCGTTTGATCGGTGGACGCAATCTGATTATCACGGGATGCGTGCGTACTTTGAACAGGTTCAGTACAAAAAGGTTGGTGATGAGGAAGCGTTGGTGGTGGAGGGGAATCCGAAGGTGTTGCATCCGCGAACGAAGGCGGCGTTGCGGGCGCATCCGCTGGGCGAGGCGATGCCGGAGAGTGATCCGGAGGGGGATCGGCGGCGCGCGCTTTCGGAATGGCTGACGGCGCCGGAAAACCCGTGGTTTGCGCGGAACTTGGCGAACCGGATTTGGGCGCACTTTTTTGGGAGGGGATTGGTGGAGCCGGTGGATGATGTGCGGGCGACGAATCCGCCGACGAATCCGGAGTTGCTCGACCGTCTGGCGGCGATGTTGGTTGCGGACGGTTTCAATCCGAAGCCATTGATGCGCAGGATTGTGTTATCGCAGACGTACGGTAGGTCGGCCACTCCGAATGAGACGAACGCGCGGGATGAGCGGAACTTTTCGCGTGCTCTGTTTCGGCGGTTACCGTCGGAGGTTTTGATGGACGCGATTTGTGATGTGACGGGTGTTCCTGAGAAGTACGCGGGAGTGCCCTATGGGATGCGGGCGGTGCAGTTGTGGGACAGCGAGCAGCAGAGTTATTTTTTGAAGTTGTTTGGGCGTCCGCAGCGGACGACGCCGTGTGAGTGCGAGCGGTCAGTGTCGGCGAGTGTTTCGCAGGCGTTGCACTTCATGAACTCGCCGAATTTGCAGTCAAAGTTGGCGCATGCGCGAGGCAACGTGGCGCGGTGGGTTGCCGAGGGATTGGATGATGGGAAGTTGGCGGAGGCGATGTACTTGGCGTGTTACTCGCGGCGTCCATCGGCCTCGGAGGTGGCGGAGGTTTCGGGATATTTGGGAGCGGCAAAGGGGACTCGGCAACAGGCAGCGGAGGATTTGGCGTGGTCGCTGATGAACACGCTGGAGTTTGTTTTCAATCATTGAGGAGACACCATGAGACAGCATTCGAACGCATTTTGTGATGGTCTGGCGCGCAGAGACTTTCTGCGGGTTGGTACGGCGGGTTTGATGGGGATGAATCTGGGCCTTGCGGGGTTGTTGGAGCGGCGGGCTCGGGCGGCTGCACCGGCAGGGACAGATCCCTCGTTCATCTACGTGTTTCTCCAAGGTGGGTTGAGCACGATTGATACGTTTGACATGAAGATGGACGCACCGAGTTCGGTTCGCGGTTCGTTTAGTCCGATTAGCACGAAGGTGCCTGGTATCCAGATTTGCGAGCATTTGCCTCGGATTGCGGGGGTGATGGACAAGTTTTCGTTGATTCGTTCGTTTACGCATGGCGATGCGGGGCATGGGCCTGCGGATCATCATATGTTGACGGGGTACCATCCGAATGCGGCCTTTAATGCGGGGCTTTCGCCGAATAATCAGCATCCTGCGATGGGGTCGGTGATTGCGACGCGGTTGGGTGCGCGCGGGAGTATTCCTCCGTATATCTGTTTGCCGGGGATGCACCCGAGCGCGAGTTCGGCGTATCTAGGCCCGGGAGCGGTTCCCTTTGTGATTGAGACGGATCCGAACGCACCGAGTTTTGAGATTCCGGATTTGCAGCCGCCGTTGGATATCAGCGCGGACCGTTTGTCGGATCGGCGCGGTTTGTTGGCGCGGGTGGACCGGTTTCAGCGGAGTGTGGAGCAGGGGGCGAATGCGAACGCGGCGGAGTTGGGCGTGTTTGCTGAGCGGGCGACTTCGTTGATGACGTCGCGGGAGGCGAAGGAGGCGTTTGATATCGGGCGCGAAAAAGCGGTCGTACGGGATGGGTATGGTCGTACGACGCTGGGGCAGAGCTGTTTACTTGCTCGTCGTCTGGTAGAAGCGGGGGTTCGGTGCGTGACGATTAACCACCAGAACTGGGATACGCATCAGGCGAACTTTTCGACGTTGAAAGATGATTTGCTGCCGAAGCTGGACATGGCGATGTCGTCACTATTTCGGGACTTGGATGAGCGCGGTTTGTTGAAGAGCACGGTGGTGGTGGTCACGGGAGAGTTTGGGCGGACACCGAAGATTAATAAGGATGCGGGGCGTGATCATTGGAGTCGGTGTTTTACGGTGGCGATTGGCGGCGGTGGGATTCAGGGCGGGCGTGTGGTTGGGAAGAGTGATTCGATTGCGTCGGATCCAGCGGAGTCGCCGTATGGTCCCGAAGATTTGTGCGCAACGGTTTACCAGCTGATGGGGATTTCGCCGCATGAGGAAATGCTGACGCCGGAGGGGCGTCCGGTGATGCTGACGAATTCTGGGCGCGTGATTCGGGAGTTGATTTGATGCGATGAGGTCGAGTGAACGGATAGGGCGTTGTTGGCAAGTGTGGTGTGTGGTCGTAATGTGGTGGTTTTGCGGGTGGTGCGAGGTGGGAGCGGAGCCGCCGGGATTGGCGTACGTATTTCCCGCTGGTGGGCGGCGTGGGGAGCGGGTGGAGGTTCGGTTCGGCGGGTATTACCTGCATGGGCAGGCGGGTTTTGGGGTAGAGGGGCGAGGTTTTTCGGCGGGCGGCGCGTTGAAGCCTGTGGCGACGGTGTTTTTTGATGGGCCATTGATTCTTCGTCCGACCTCGCAGCAGCGGGAGGATTATCCGAAGGATCACGCGGGAGTGATTGAGATAGCGTCGGATGCTGGCGCCAGCGCGGGGTTGCGAGCATGGACGGCTCAGGGCGTGACGGCGTCGTTACGGTTTGTGGCGGGGGATTTTCCGGAGGTCATCGAGGAGGAGAGAGAGGGCCTGGAGGCGCCGGTGCGTGTCTCGGTTCCGGTGACGGTGAATGGGCGAATGTTTCCGCGGGAGGATCGGGATGGCTGGGTGTTCTCCGCAAAGAAAGGGGTGGTGATGAGTTGCGAGGTGGCGGCGCGCGGGTTGGGGTATGGGTGGCAACCGGTGTTGGAGTTGAAGGGGCCTCGGGGCCTTGCGGTTGCTGGGGCGAAGTGGGTTCAGAATCGGGATGGGGATCCGTCAGTGACGTTTGAGGTGCCGGAGGATGGGGATTACGCGGTGGAGTTGCGTGATGCGGGGTATGGTGGGAGTCAGGCGCACGTTTACAGGATGACGGTGCGGGAGGGTGGGGCGGTGACGGGGATTTTTCCGTTGGGTGGCGCCGTGGATTCTCCTCTGAGGGTGCAGGTTGAGCGTGTCATGGGAGGGGTGGGGGAGGTTGTTCAACCTGCATTGGCGCAGGGGCTTCAGGGTTTGAGTGGGGTTCGAAGCTTGGCTGGGAGTTGGCATTTGCAGGGGGGGAGTGTCTGTGAGGTGACGCGATGGGGTGACGGGCGGGTGGAGGGGCTGGACGATGGATTGCTGCCGGTGCCTGCATCGGTGAACGGGTTTATTGGGGTGCCGGGTGAGCGGCATGAATGGCGTGTGCGGATGGGGGCAGGGGAGACGTTGAGGTTGCGGGTGAGGGCGGGGTTGTTGGGGAGCAAGATGGATCCGGTGGTCTCTGTGGCCTCGGAGGAGGGGAAAGAGTTAGCGAAGAACGACGATGCGGGGGATGGAACGACGGATGCGTCTCTAACGTATGTTTCTGCCAAGGAGGGGTTTTATTTGGTGCGCGTGAATGAGCGGTTTCCCCAGCGGCAAGGGTTGTCGCATGCGTATCGGATGGAGGTTTCGAAGGGTGGGGCGATTTCGTTTGGATTGCGCATTGCGTCGGATTTTTACAATGCGGTGCGATCCGCACCGGAGGGGGCGCCTGAGCCGCAGGGAGGGAAGCCACTGGGAAAAATGCCTGGGTTGAAGGTGGATTTGGCGGAAGCCATCGGCGTGGCGAAGGAGATTGCTTTGGAAATTGATGGGTTGCCGGAGGGTGTGACGTACGAGCCCAAGGTGATTCCGGCGAAGTCGAAGGGAGTGGATGTTCGGTTTTCGGTACCGTCAGAAACGGCGCTGCAGCGAGTTCCGATTCGGGTCAGCGGGCGGGTGGGAGAGGGGGACTCGGCGGTGGTTCGTCATGCGGATGTTTTGGGCGGTGCAGCGGTGAAAGCTGGGACGGTTTTGTTTGCGGTGGTTCCGAGGGTTCCGTTTCGGTTTATCGGAGAGTACATGGTGGTGAATGACCAACCGGCGGGGACGACGTTGAAGAAGACGTATCGGATTGATCGCGGTGGGTATGACGGACCGTTGACGGTGAGTTTGTCCGACAAGCAGATTCGGTGTCTTCAGCGGTTGCAGGCGAAGCCGGTGTCGGTGCCCCGAGGCGCTGATTTTTTTGATTTCGAGGTTCTGTATCCGACAGAGGTTCAGTTGGGTTGGACGAGTCGTGTGCAGTTAATGCTGACGGGCGAGGAGGCGGAACTGGACGGGAGTCGTCATTTGCTGACGTACACTTCGTCGGACACGGATGATCAGATGATTTCGATTGTGACGGCCGGTTTGCTTGGCGTTAGCGGGCCGAGAAACTCGGTATTGGCAGCCCCCGGGGTGTTAGAGATTCCGGTGCGGGTGCGACGTCATCCGTCAATTGAGGGGCGACCTGTGAGGGTTACGCTGCGGTATCCTGATTATGTGAAGGGGGTAAACGCGATGCCTCTGGAGATTCCGGGACAGCAGGAGGGAGGTGTTCTGCGGGTTGAGGTGAGGGCTGATGCGGGTCCGTTTTTGATGCCACTGGAGGTGTTTGCGGAGGCGGATGGTCCGCATCACGCGTCCATGTTGGTGGAGTTCGTTTTGCCGGCGCGGAGCGGTGCTCGGTAGGGAATAATCTTCCGCCGCAACGGGTCGCTGTCTCTGAAACTTGTTTATGGGACGGAGCTTAAAAGCTCCGTCGCCGGCATGACAGACGCGGATGAGCGGTGGCTAAGACCCCCAGCGCTCGTTGAGGCGACTGATGGGAAACATCATCACTACGGCTAATCCCATGCATCCCAGCCTTTTTTCTTCGGGGCTGAGGAGGGTTTTTGCGGAATCGACTTCTGCGGAGGACGGTCCGCTGCTCGGCTCGGTCTGTCGCTCCCTGATCGTCCGCGGGGCACCGATGGGGGTGTTCGCCGTGCGCGGTCGGATGGTGCGGAGCGAGGACGGTCTCCGCGGGGGGGCGCCTCTCCACGTGATGCGGGGCGTTTGTCAGCGAAACGGGGATTTCGGCTGTCGCGATGGTCTCGCTGGTTGTCGCGGGGCGCGAAGGCAGGGCGATCTGCGGCGTCGCGAGCGGCTCGGCGCTCGGTGCGGTCTCCGAAGGGTCGGCGCGTCGGTGCGTCGGCAGGGGTTCGTCCGCGGAAGGATCGCGGCTGTTCTGCGCGATCGTCTGGCCTGGAGGTTCGACTGCGAGTGGGTGGACGCGGTGTAAAGGGGCGTGCGGATCGCTCATCCGGTTTATCGCGATCGGAGTAGCGGCCTCTTGATGCGGGACGGGCATCGGGTGCTTTGCGAATGGGCCGTTCTGAGCGGGTGAAATCTTCTGGGACATCGTCGCGTTCATTGTCACGGCGTGAGGGGCGTGCGACTCGAGGCCCTGTGGGGCGCTCTTGGAACGGTAGTTTGTGGATTGGAGTGGCGGCTTCTCGGCGGCGTGGGGTCGGCGCGGGAGCGACGGTTTTTGCGCGTGGCACGGCATCGGGGTCGGGGTTCCGTCCTTCTTTTAGGGCGGTTACTTCTTTCGGATTCAGCATGCGCCATTCGCCGGGGCGGAGGCGGTCGAGCCAGACGGTGCCGATGCGGATGCGCCGGAGGCTTTCGACCTCATAGCCGCAGTCATACATCATCAAGCGGATTTGCCGTTTGATGCCTTGGAGGAGGACGACTCGGAGTCGGTTGGGGCCTTCCACCGAGATGCGCTCCATTTTTGCGCGTCCGCCTTCGATGTGGAATCCGCGGAGAAGTTTTTCGCGGTGGGCGGGTTCGAAGGGTCGGTCGAGGAGGACCTCGTATTCCTTTTCAACTTTGTAGCGTGGATGGGTGAGTGCGAGGGAAAGATCGCCGTCGTTGGTGATGACGAGGAGACCTTCGCTTTCTTTGTCGAGGCGTCCGACATTGTAAACGCGGGGCCAGTCGTCGGGGACGAGGTCGAGGATGGTGCGTCGCCCGGCTTCGTCGGCGGAGGAGCAGATAAAGCCTTTAGGTTTGTGGATGATGGCGTGGACGTGTTGCTGTGACTCGACGGTTCGGTTACCGACTTTGACAACGTCTCCCGGGGCGATGGTGGTTGAGAGGGAGGTGACGACTTGTCCGTTGATACGGACGGAGCCTTCCGTGATGAGGGATTCGACGGAGCGTCGGGATCCGAATCCGGCGGAGGCGAGGTAACGATTCAAGCGCATCCTGCTACACGACCTGACGGGAGGCTCGGTGTCGAGCGCGGGTGTGGTTGGCGAGTTGGGCATCCGATTAACAAATGTTGACCCTGCGGCTATCATGCGGGCTGATGAATGACCCCGCTTTGCGACAGACTGCGCGACCTTGGATTCAACTTTTGAGACCTGCACTGGTGCAGGTGGCTGTTTTTGTGGTCCTTTCTGGGGTGTTGCGCGGCGTTTTGGAGGGGACGTTTGGCTCGTTGTTGCGGATGAGTTGGGCTGAGCATGTTCGGCTTTATGTGACGGGCGCGTATTTGGACGTGATGGTGGGTTTTCTGGTGATGCTGCCGGTGGCGCTGGGTGGGGCTTTGGTTCCTGAGCGTTGGTGGGGACGGCGTTGGTATCGGATTTTTTCCCGTGCGGGCTTGGCTCTTTGGTGGGGCGTGGTGTTGTTTGTCTTGCAGGCCGAATACTACTTTTTTCACGAGTACGCTTCGCGGTTCAATACGGTCGCCATTGATTATCTTCATTACTGGACGGAGGTTACTCAGAATATCAAAGAGATGTATCCGGTGCGGCGGATCGTGACTCTATGCGTGATGGGTTCGGGTGCGGTGGTATTTTGGATGGCGCGTTGGTTCCCGCGTCCGGTTTCTCTGACGACACGGGACCGAATGCGCGGGTGTGTGGGGTGGTTGGGTGGTGCGGCGCTCTTAGTGGTGGGGGCGACGCAGTTGCCGATGCAGTGGAGTTCGGAGCGACTGGCGAACGAGTTGACGACGAATGGTCTCACGGCGGGTGGGATTGCGTTGTGGACGCGGGATTTGAAGTATCGAGATTTTTATCCATCATTACCGGAGGACGAGGCCTACGCGCGGGCTCGCCGCCTTTTGGACACTCCGGGAGCGGTTTGGGACAAGGATTCGAGGTCGCTTCAGCGACGGATTCCGGGGGATGTTGGGCGGCCGAAAAAGAATCTCGTTTTACTGTTGGAAGAGAGTTTTGGGAGTGATTTTTGGGGGGCGTTGAATGGAAAAAAAGGAACGAAGGACAGTTTGACGCCTCGGTTGGACGGGTTGGTTGAGGAGGGTCTTCTGTTTACGAGTTTGTTTGCGGATGGGAACCGGACGATTCGCGGAATCGAGGGCGTTGTGGCGTCGTACCCGCCGGTTCCTGGGGATAGTATCGTTGCGAAGACGATGACGGAGGGGTGTGAGACGCTCGCTTCCGTCTTGCGTCGGGACGGTTATCACACGCGGTTTATTTATCCGGGACGCGGAATCTTCGATGGGTTGGGGCGCTTTTCTTTGCGTAACGGGTTTGATTCCTTTACCGAGCAGAAGGATTTCAAGAATCCGGTGTTCACCAATGTGTGGGGGCATTGTGACGAGGATTTGTATGACCGTGTGATTGAGGAGGCGCGGTTAGATTATGCGGCGGGGAAGCCCTTTTTTATCACGGCGTTGAGCGTTTCGAATCATCAGCCTTTCACGTATCCGGAGGGGCGCATCAGTGAGCCTCCTTATCGACGAAGCCGTCTGCATGCGGTGAAGTATGTCGACTACGCCCTTGGGCGTTTCTTCGACCGGGTGAAGGGGGAGGCTTTTTGGAAGGACACCATTTTTGTGGTGATTGCGGACCACGGGGCACGGGTGTACGGCAGCGAGACGCTTCCAATCCGCAGTTACCAGATTCCCTTCCTTGTCATGGGGCCAGCGGCGGGAGTTGGCGCGGGTCAGAATGCGGTTTTGGGATGTCAGTTAGACGTGGCGCCGACGCTCTTGGGTTTGATTGGACGCCCCTACGATTCGGTCTTTTTTGGGCGGGACCTGTTGCTGAAGGAGTTGTCTGAGCCACGAAGAGCGGTTTTGCATCATAATCGGAGTATTGGGATTTATCGTGACGAGCGGCTGATTGCGTTGTCGTTGAACCGCCTTGTGGAGCAGTTTGTTGGGAAGCCGACGGACAGGCTCCGGCGCGTTCCGATGGATGCAGAGGCGGAAGAGATTTCGAAGGATGCACAGGCGCTGATTGAGGTGGCGGACGACTTGTACCGCAAAAGGCGTTTCCGGTGGAAACAGGTGGCGGAGTGAAGATTTGGTGTCGGAGGGGAAGAGGGTGATGGCTCAGGGTGTGTGCTTTTGAAATGGGAAAGTTTTGAGGTTCTGAGACATCGAGCACATGGGCGTGTGGCGGCGAGGAGTTTTCGAGTTGCGGTGGGGGGCGGACACCAAGTTGTCACCTTTGCGACACAAGCCTGTCATTCAGCCTCGCGAGTCTGCGCAGGCCCGGCGAGGAGCTGGGTTTCATCGTGCACAGACCACCGGACATAGCAGAGGGGCAGCGGGGATTTGCGAGAGGCCGCGGGTTGGCTTTCGCTGTCCTTTCCTTGGGGATTCTGATCGGGCCTACTGGATGGAGAGCGTACGGAGTCGATGCTGGTGATGGCGGTGATGAGTCGGCTGCGGCCCCGATGCGCTTCAATATTCGCGAGTTTCAGGTTCGAGGGGCTAAGAGTTTGAAACGATTGCCGGTCGAGGAAGTTGTTTATCCGTACTTGGGTCCTGGCCGGACTGAGGGGGATGTTGAGGCGGCACGTTTGGCGTTGGAGAAGCTCTACCAGAGCAACGGGTACCAGGCGGTCGCGGTTGAGATTCCGCCGCAGAATGCGTTGTCTGGCGTGGTGGTATTACAGGTGAGGGAGGGCACTGTGGGGCAGATGCGGGTTAAGGGTGCGCGCTATTTTCTACCGAGTCGGATCAAGGAGATGGCGAAGTCGCTGGAGGAGGGGAAAGTGTTGAACTTCAATGAGGTGACGCGCGACATTGTGGCGTTGAACCAGTGGCAGGACCGGCAGGTGACGCCCTCTTTGCGGCCGGGTCTGGAACCGGGGACGGTGGATATTGATTTGACGGTTAAGGACAAGCTACCGCTGCATGCGAGCGCGGAGTTGAATAATCGGTACAGCCCATTCACGAGTCCGCTGAGGCTGAACCTTTCTGCGAGTTACACCAACCTTTGGCAGTTGGGTCACACGGTTGCGTTGAGTCACCAAATGTCGCCGGAGGTCCCGGGTGAGGTGAGTGTTTGGTCTGGCTCGTATGCATTTCGTTTGAATGGTGTGGAGGGGGTGAGCTGGCGGATTCAGGGGGTAAAGCAGAACTCGAATGTGTCGACGTTGGGAGGGTTAGCGATTTTAGGTCGGGGGGAGGTGCTCGGTTTTTATGCGACGTGGGATTTGCCGGTGTCGCAGGATTTCACTCAGTCGTTCAGCTTGGGTTTCGATCACAAGAGTTTTGATCAGCAGATCGAGACGGCGGGAGGCGCAATCACGGCCCCAATTCGGTACATTCCGTTCACGGCGAGCTATCTCACGAGTTGGCGCCGCGACAAGGTTTCGACGGATTTGAGCACGAATCTCGTTTGGCATTTTCGTGGGATGGGAAGCGATGGCGCAGGGTTTAATCGAAGTCGATACAAGGCGGGTGGCAGCTTCATCTACTTGCGAGGGGACCTGACTCAGACGCGCGAGTTAAGCCATGGCGGCCAGTTCATGTGGAAGACGCAGTGGCAAATTGCGGATCAGCCGCTGGTGAACAGTGAGCAGTTTACTGGGGGTGGGGTGAACTCGGTGCGCGGGTACCTCGAAGCGAGCGCGGTGGGTGACCGAGGGGTGATGGGGACATTGGAGTTGAGGAGTCCCGTGATTTTTAAGGGTGCGATGCGAGAGGGGGACGAGGTGCGGGTGCATGGATTTGCGGAAGGTGGCGTGTTGGGGGTCAGCACGCCGTTGCCGGAGCAAAAATCCAGCACCGGGCTGATGAGTGTGGGAGTGGGCGGCCGGGTTCAGGTGGGGACGCACGTCAGTGGTTCGTTAGATGTTGGCGTTCCTCTGGTTGCGCTGAGTGAGACGAAGCGCTTTGAGCCCTTTATTAGCTTCCGGCTGTGGACGGGATTTTGAACGAGCGAAACTGCATGAGAACACTGAAGACATCGATGAAAGCGGGGGGTGCGACGCTGATGGCGTGGATGCGATGGGGCGCGCTATTGTTTGCCTTGGGGGTGGAAGGGGTTGCTGAAGAGAAGGAGTCTGTGGAGTGGTGGAACTCGGAATGGACGGTGCGAAAGAAGATTGTGATTGATGCGGGGCCGAAGGGGGCGGCGATTACGGATCCGATTGGCTCTGCTCCGTTGTTGATGCGTCTGCACGACGGCAACTTCCAGTTTGCGTTAGCGAGGGAGGATGGATCTGACCTTCGGTTTGTGGTGGCGGAGGGAAAGAAGGAGATTCCATTCCATCTTGAGAAGCTCGATGCGTTGATGGGAGAGGCGTTTGTGTGGGTCAAGTTGCCCGAGATGAAGGCGGGCGAGGCGGCGACGGTCTGGATGTACTATGGAAATGCCAAGGCGGGTAAGGCCGAGGATACGAAGGGGACGTACGACGTCGACACGGTGGGAGCGTATCATTTTTCCCATCGCAACGCGCTCGCTCAGGACTCCTCGATGGCGGGAAACAACGCGGAGGGCGCGGGTGTCGGGGCTGATGGGGCGATGATTGGGGGTGGCCTTCGGTTGAGTGGAAAGGATTCGCTCAAGATTCCGGGCGGCGGCGCGTTTGAATGGACGCCGGGGGGTGCGGCAACGGTTTCTGCTTGGATCAAGCCGAGTGTGGCCAATGGGACGATGGTGCTGTTTAGCCGGAAAGAGGAGGGGCGTGCCTTCCGCATGGGGCTGGATCAGGGCGTTTTGTATGCGGAGATCTCTGAGGGTGCGAACACGGTGCGGACTTCGGGTGGTGCCCCGATTGCGGCGAACGCATGGGTTCACGTTGCGGCGGTGATTGGGAATGGGTCGGTGACCGTCTACCTCGGGGGCGAGCGATACGGAGCAGCGACGGGCAGCCTACCCGCGATGAAGTCGGTTGGCCATGTGGGGGGCGATGTGGCGGGCGGGGAGGCGGGATTTACGGGCGATGTCGACGAGTTGGTTCTCTCGAAGGTGGCGCGGCCGGCGGGCTACCTTCAGGTGCTCGCGATGAGTCAGGGTCCGGACAAAGTGGCTAAACTCGTGACGGCGGGTGCGGATGAGCAGGCGTCGACGTGGATGAGCGGGACGTTTGGGATCTTGATGAGTTCGCTGACGGTGGACGGCTGGATTGTGATTGCGATTTTGGTGGTGATGGCGGTGATCAGTTGGTGGGTGATGTGGGGCAAAGCGTCCTATTTGAGTGGGTTGGAGAAGGGGAATGGGACTTTCATGGATGCGTGGCGTCACCTTGCGCGGGATTTGACGGTATTGGATGACGCGGATGTGACGCGGGTGAACAACTTGGGTGGGCACGTTGATGCGAAGGGGCTGAAGCAGATGCGGCAATCGTCGGTGTTCCGGATTTACCACGTTGGGGTGGAGGAGATGCGGCACCGATTAGCGGCGGACCGTGAGCTAGGAACGCGGAAGGCGTTGTCGGGCCGTTCGATTCAGGCGATTCGCGCGAGTTTGGATGGAATCATGGTTCGCGAGACGCAGAAATTGAACAGCCTGATGGTGTTGTTGACGATTGCGATTTCTGGGGGGCCGTTCCTCGGGTTGTTGGGGACGGTTGTGGGGGTGATGATTACGTTTGCGTCGATTGCGGCGGCGGGTGACGTGAACGTGAATGCGATTGCGCCGGGGATTGCGGCTGCGTTGGTGGCGACGGTGGCGGGGCTGTTCGTCGCGATTCCGGCGATGTTTGGTTACAACTACCTGACGTCAAAAATCAAAGAGGCGACGACGGACATGCACGTGTTTGTCGACGAGTTCATCACAAAGGTTGCGGAGTTTTACCGCGAATAGGGAACGGAGGAAGGCACCATGCAAGTCCAAGACGATAACGCTCCGTACGATCAGGTGAACATCACGCCGATGGTGGATTTGGTGTTCGTTTTGTTGGTCATTTTCATCCTGATGTGCACGGCCTCGGTGTCGGGAACGAAGGTGAACCTTCCGAAGTCGAGTAACGCGCCTGCGAGCTTGTCGAAACCCAAGACGAAATCGATTTCGGTGAACAACGAGGGAAAACTGTTTTTGGATACGATGCCGGTGACGCTTCAGGAGTTGGAGCAGCGGTTGTCGCAGATTAAGGCGGTGACTCCGGACTTACCGGTGGTGTTGAGGGGCGACAGTTTGACGCAGTACCAGGGGGTGATGGATGTGTTGGATGTGTTGGGGCGGGTAGGACTGACGCAAGTGGGGTTGGCGACGAAGGCAGCGAACAAGTGAGGAGGCAACGTGGACGACGCATTCGACATGGGTGAAGAGGAGAAGCCGCGTTCGAAATGGCCCTTAATTCTGTTGGGCGTGGGGATGGTCGCCGGCGGGTACGCCTTTTATTCGAGCATGAGTTCGGCTGGTGACTCGGGGCGTCGTGAGGCGCCGCCTGCTCCGATTCGGATTCAGTTGCCACCGCCGCCACCCCCTCCGACGCCGCCTCCGCCGCCCCCTCCACAGGCGCCGCCACCGGAGCAGAAGATGATTGAGCAGGTACCGGTGGAGGCGGAGGAGTCGAAGCCTGAGCCGGCCCCTGCTGAGGAGGCCCCAGCCATCGGAACCAACGTAAGTGGGAATGGTCCTGCAGACGGATTTGGGTTGGGCCGTGCGGGTGCGGAAGGGCGTGGTGGTGGGCGGATTGGGGGAGGCTCGCGTGGGCCTGCGAGTAAGTGGGGATGGTACGCGGGGAAGGTACAAAGCCGGATTGGCCAGGCGTTGAAAAATCATCCTCGGGTGCGGAGTGCGGAGATGGATTTGACGGTGCGGGTGTGGTCGGACGGTGGCGGACGGATTAGCCGGGTGCAGTTAGTGGGATCAACGGGGGACACGGGTTTGGACGGTGCGTTACGTGACGAGGTGTTGACCGGATTGCAGTTACAGGATGCGCCGCCGGAGGGGATGCCCATGCCCATCACGATGCGACTCCGCGCGAGAAAGCCCTGAATCCAAGAGAGTTTTATTCACCATGATGAATCGGTTTAATAGAAGTTGGAAGCGGGGGCTGCATCTAAAGTTGGCAGTCGCAGGGATGACGGCGAGCTTGGCATTTCAAGCAGCGCCTTCAGGGGATGGCGCGCCCAAACCATCCGAACCGGAAAGGGTTGTTCCAGAGACCGGCTCTCCGGTTGGACTGAAAGCGGGGACCGAGTTGAAGGCTACGCCTGAGGCGGGATCGAACGCATCACAGGATCGTGAGGCAAGGGCTGGCGCGGTGGATGTTCAGCCGAAGGAGATTCCGTCCGATAAGGTGGTACCGAGGCAGTCTGGAGAGGGGAGTGAGGTAAAACCCGTGGACTCGCCGCGCGAAATCGCGGTGGAATCCGAGAGGAAGCCTGATTCCAAGGGGACTGGAGTCACGCCTGTGTCGGTGACAGGCAAGGGAGGGGCGACAGCCCGGATTGATTCTGGACCGTCTGCGACTCCCTCGCAGAACGCTGTGGTGAACTTAATCAATCGACTTGTTCAGCGCGGGATTCTTTTGAAAGAGGAGGCGGATGATTTGATTCGTCAGGCTGAGGCGGACGCGGAGTTGGCGGCCGCGCAATCTCAAGCGATTCGAGGAACGGTGGCGCAGATAGCTGCAGCGCAGGCAGCTGCGCAGGTGATTGATCCTCCCGAGTTGACGGAGGATGCGTTACGGATTCCGTTTATTCCGGACATCGTGAAGCGTGATTTACGCGATGAGATTCGGGAGGATGTGATGGCGAAAGCCAGGGAAGAGGGATGGGCAGCGCCCGATATGATGCCAGGGTGGACCGCGCGAATTCGATTGTTTGGGGATGTCCGAGTTCGTTATGACGGAACGTACTTTCCAAAAGGGAACGACGTTGATGCGTTTCCCAACTTTAATGCGATCAATACGGGGACGCCGTATGATTTGAGTGATCCCACCGTTCCGCCACCACACTTGAACGTGGACAAAGACCGTCAGCGGGTGCGCGTTCGTACCCGGATTGGATTGGAAGCACAGCTGGGTGATGGCTTTACGGCGGGGATGCGGATCGCATCGGGCCAGAACAACACACCGGTTTCAGTGAACCAATCGCTCGGACTGGCAAATCAGGGCCAGGGGGGCAACTTCAGCAAGTATGCGGTTTGGCTCGATCGAGGTTTCATCAAGTACGACATCGAAGGGGGTGAGGGCAACACCACCTCGATTCTCTTTGGCAAGTTCGATAATCCTTTCTTCGGAACGGAGATGATGTGGGACGAGGACCTTGGCTTTGATGGTGTAGCAGTGAAGGGCACGTATGCTCTCGACGGGGGAGTGAAGCCATTTTTTACGGGCGGAATTTTCCCCGTGTTTAACAGTGATTTCAACTTTGCAACCAATCACGCGTCGAAGTTCAGCAGTTACGATAAATGGTTGTACGCGTTACAAGTGGGAGCGGAGGTTCCCATTGAGAAGCACTGGACTGGGAAAGTGGCGGCGGCGGTTTACCAGTTCGACAATGTCGAAGGGCGAACGTCCAAAGCCTATACGCCATTGAATAATCAGGATGCGGGCGACACGGACGAGAGTCGTCCTTCGTTTGCGCAGCGTGGGAACACGTACTCACCGTTGCGGAATATTTTGCCGAGTGCTCTCAATGACTTTGGGCAGTCGAAGCTGTTTCAGTATTTCGGGTTGACGTCTGGGTTCAAGGAGTTGGCCGTTACCGCGCAAGTGGATTACTCGGGCTTCGATGCGCTTCACATGACCTTTACGGGCGAGTACGTGAAGAACTTGGACTTTGATCGTGCGTCGGTTGCATCGCGTGCCGTGAATAATCGGGAGCGTGTAGCGCCCAATGCGCCTGCGGGGTCTGTTGGCGAGTTCAAGGGTGGGGATCAAGCGTGGACGACAAATTTTCGCTTGGGGAGTCCGGCGCTGTCGAAACGCGGCGATTGGCAGGTGGGCTTGGGGTATCGGTACATGGAATCGGATGCGATGGTGGATGCCTTTGTGGATTCGGGGTTTGGCTTGGGGGGAACGAATCAGCAGGGGTACGTGCTTTATGGGAAGGTGGCGCTTTCGAAGTCCGTTTCGCTGGGTGCGCGGTGGTTTAGTTCGCGGGAAGTGGCGGGGCCTCCGCTGCGGGTAGATGTTCTGCAGGTTGATTTCGGAGCGAGTTTTTAGCGTATGAAACACACACGAATGTTTTTTCAGTGGGTATTGGTTGCGTCGGTTGGGAGCGTTGGACTCGCCGCAGATATCTCTCCGAACGAGGCCCGTTTGCGTGAGAGTGTGAAGGGATTGATGGTGCAGTTGCGCACGATTCAGGCGGAGCGGGACACGTTGGACGCCGCAAAAAATGAGCATGAGCAAAAGGCCAAAGAACTCGGGGAGAAGTTGGCGGCGTTGACGAAAGCGTCTGACACGGAGCGCGAGGGCCTTGAGCGGACGGTGTCTGGGTTGCGGAGTAAAGTGGCAGAGTTGGAGAAGGAGAATGGTGGACTGAAGGCAGATTTGGCTCAGGCGGTGGGTGTGGGAACCCAGACGGCCGATCGCTTGAAGAAGAAGGAGGCTGACGGGTTAAAGCTTGGAGAGCGGATTGTTGATTTGGAGAGGAAGGTTTCTGAGGGTGAGCGGAAGAATTTGGAGTTGCACCGGTTGGGTAAGGAGATTCTCGAGCGCTACGAAAAGTTTGGGCTCGGTACGGCGTTGACTGCGCGCGAACCGTTTGTGGGAACGACTCGTGTGCGTTTGCAAAACTTGGTGCAGGAATATTCCGACAAACTTTCCGAGCAACGGATTAAGAACTGAGGGTGAGTTGCCGCCGTTGAAGAACGAATTGGATACCTCGTGTGGTCATGAAGAGCGTGATGCAATCAGTTTGGTCCGTGCGCGGGGTGGTGTCGTTGATGACTGGCCTTGCGACGATGGGTGTGAGTGGGCCGGTGATGCCGGTGGCATTTGCGGGAAGCATTCTTCAGTCACGTGGTGGGTCGGGGGCGACTGGCGCTGGCGCGGCGTCTGGAGGGCCAGCGACGAATCCTGCGACGGATGCTGCTGCGCGTGCGGGCATGACGGTTCGGGAGTCTGGTTTGGCCAAGACGGCGTTGGCTTTGCAGGCGATGCAATCGATGCAGGAGGCGGCGCGAGCGGCGGCTAAGGCTGGGACGGCACCGGTCCGGATGAATCCGAATCGTCCAGGGGAGGCGTTGCCAACCGTTCCTAATGGGTTGGTGGCTGGTGGCCTGCAGGTGGCACCTGGAGTGCCCGCTGACCTGACGAAGCCTGCGGCGGGTGAGCTTTCGAATCTTTGGGTGGGTGCGAAGTTGCCGAAGCAGGAGAGCGCAGGAACGGTGAGTAGCGCTGTCAAAGTGACAGTGGAGCAAACCGCGCCACAGGCCCTTTTGCGTTGGAAGACTTTCAATGTGGGTTCGGAGACGGAACTGCATTTTGATCAGCGCGCGGGCGGGGCGAGCGCGAAGCAGTGGACTGCGTTCAATCAAGTGTCAGATCCCAGCGGGGCTCCCTCCCAGATTCTTGGAAAGCTGACAGCGGATGGGCAGGTGTACGTGATCAATGCGAATGGCATCCTGTTTGGCGCAACGAGTCAGGTGAATCTTCCGTCGTTGGTTGCGTCGTCGTTGCCGATAAATACGAACCTGATTGCAAACGGTTTGTTGAATAATCCGGACTCTCAGTTTCTGTTCTCCAGTCTTTCGATTGCGTCGGGTGCTAACGGCACGCCGGCGTTTTCACCGGAAGCTGCGTTGGTGCCAAATGGATGGATTGGCGACGTGAAGGTGGAGAGAGGTGCTCGGATTTCGACTCCGACGTCTGCTGATAAAGTGGGTGGGCGTGTGGCTCTGATTGGGGCGAATGTGGTGAATGAGGGTACGATTTCGACACCGGAGGGGCAGACGATCTTGGCTGCGGGATTGCAGGTGGGATTTGGCGCGCATGCCTCCTCTGATCCGAGTTTGCGGGGTTTGGATGTTTTTGTGGGTGAGGTGAGTTCGAGCAATGGGGCGCAGCCGCGCGCGGGTTCGGTACGCAATGCGGGGTTGGTGGAGGTTTTGCGAGGGAACGTGATAATGGCGGGGCGCGAGGTGACCCACAGCGGCGTGGTAGAGAGTTCGACGTCGGTGGCATTGAATGGGCGGGTGGATTTTGTGGCGGGTTACGGAGCGGTTTCGAATCCGCAGAGCTTTGCGGCGGGTGCATCCGCCGCAGTGACGGAGCCATTTCTTCTGAGGTATTCGGGGTCGGTGGAGTTGGGGTCGGGCTCGGTGATTCGGGTTTTACCGGAGACGGCAAGTCAGGAAGCGGTGGTGGGAACGCGGTTAGCGTTGGATTCGATGGTTAATCTGCGCGGTCGCGTGATTCATCTGGGTGCAGAGTCGGCTTTATTGGCGCCTTCGGGTCGGGTGGTGTTGGATGCGGGTGAGTGGAAGTACCAAGGGGGACCTCTCCCGGTAGCGCCGTTCTTAAACACCGCAGGCCAGATTTATGTAGACCGCGGTGCCTGGCTGGATGTGGCGGGCACGGCGGGTGTGGAGATTCCGATTTCGCGTAATGTGGTTGAGGTGGAGTTGCGTGGGACGGAGTTGGCCAACTCGCCGCTGCAACGGGACGGGGTGTTACGGGGTAAGACGATTCGCGTTGATATGCGCAGCACGGGGGTTTGGGAGGGAAGAGCGTGGGTTGGGACACCGTTAGCTGATGCATCGGGTTA
Source organism: Chthoniobacteraceae bacterium (assembly GCA_044347165.1). Lineage (GTDB taxonomy): Bacteria > Verrucomicrobiota > Verrucomicrobiia > Chthoniobacterales > Chthoniobacteraceae > JBEEPE01. Next base: position 55,740 of record JBIIXW010000001.1, on the reverse strand, counting down.
CGTGGGACTGATTCAACGGAGGGCGGGTGAGTTGACCACGGCGGGCGGGTCTGTCTCGATGCGGGCGGGTGGCTCGGTCGTCCTGCAACCTGGCTCGGCGGTGGATGTTTCGGGCGGTTGGATTAACTACACGGGAGGCGTGGTTGAGACGACGAAGGTGATGACGGCGGGTCGTGTGTTGGATATTTCGCAGGCCACTCCCGATTTGGTGTACGACGGGATTTACTCGGAATCCACGACGGTGCGTTTTGACAAGTATGGGGTGGTCGATGGATTTCCTCATCCCTTGCCGAAGACCGCGGCCTTCTACGAGCCAGGCTATTACGAAGGCGCTTCGGGCGGCGTTTTGACGATTTCAGCACCTTCTGTTGCGTTGGACGGTGCATTGAGAGGGAGCACGATTGGCGGACGGTTGCAGCGGGCTGAACCACCTGCGCCGAGTCGCTTGAATCTGGAGTTGGTACGTCGGAGCGCGGCCCCGCCGTTGTTTATCGTGGAATCGCCGACACCGCCGGAGGTGCGCTTTGAAAAGATTCCGCGGCAAGAGGCGGTCCCTGCGTTTCGCGTGGATGATTCCGGCCGTGAGTTGGAGCTTCCGGCGGACCGGAAGGGGTTGGTTCTCCTGCCTGCTGAGTTGGTCGGCAGATCGGGATTTGGCGTTCTCTCGGTGTACAACCCAGATGGCGATTTAGTTGTCCCGTCGGGGGTTGGCTTGACGTTGAGTCCGCGGGGAGGTTTGACCTTGGATGGTGCGAACGTTCGCGTGGATGGTACGGTTGAGGGGTTGTCAGGGACAGTTCAGTTGCGGGCGAGAAGTGTTTCGCCGTCAGGATTGGAGCGCTTGATGACGAGTCCGGACGGAGGGGTGACTCCGACGGCAGGTGTGGGACGGGGGTTGATCTCGCTTGGCTCGGGTGCGCGGATCGATGTCTCCGGCGTGTTGGCGGACGATCGAGTGGGGCAGGAGGGCGCGAACTTTGCACCTTTGAGTTTGGGTGGGGGGCAGTTGGTGTTGAATGGTTTGGATGTTCGGCTGGCGGCTGGGAGCGTGCTGGACGTTTCCGGTGGTGCGCGGGTTTTATCGACAGGCCATGTGGTGTATGGCGATGGGGGCCGGTTGACGATTGCGGGCGGGCACGCAGGCTCGGTGGCGGAGAATCCGGTGCTGGCAGGGGTTTTGGGAGGGGGGGTGGTGTTAGGTGGTGAGTTGCGAGGGTATTCTGGGGCATCTGGGGCGGTTTTAAGTTTGAGCGTTCCGCGCGTGGTGTTGGGAGGGACGGACCCGGCGAATGGAGCGCTGCACTTGGGGGAGGAGGTTTTCAAATCGGGGGGGTTTCAAAGTTACTCGATTGGGGCGTTTGGGAGTCTGGGCGTGACGGGGCCGATCATTCGGGTTGCTGAGGGAGCCCGCTTGGAAACGGGGGCGGTTTCGCGAATTATTGACCTTTCGGCTGGGGGGTTGGCGTGGAGAGAGGTGACGAGGCCGGAGGGGGTTCGGAAGGCTGGGGTCATCGAGCTTCACGCTGATGGGAGCTACGATGCGTTCACGCGTCTTCCTGTGGTTCGCGGGGATTTGCAGGTCGGAATCGGAGCGCGGTTGCGGGTGGAGGCGGGTGGGTCGCTTGTTTTGGCGGGTGACACGGTGACGGTTTTTGGCGGGTTGGAGGCGCGCGGGGGGACGGTATCGGTGCGGGGGTCACGAGATTCGAACGCAGTGTTTCCCGAACTGGCAGCTCAGTTTTCGAAGGCTTTACCTACGGTGTTTTTTGGTGCGTCGTCGCGCGTCGATGCGCGGGGCGACGTGGTTCTTACCCCCGACGTGCACGGGTATCGACGTGGGTTAGTCCTACCGGGAGGGAGGGTGACGGTGAGCGGCAATGTGGTCGTCGAGGGAGGGGCTGTTTTTGATGTTTCGGGATTCTCGGCGGTGTTGGATCTCGGGGTTGGGTTGGGTCGTGAGTTTTCTGGTGGGGAGGAAAGAGCGTCGGCTTTATTGCCGGGGCGGCGATGGGTGCCGACGCCGGTCGACACGGATGGGGGGACGATTACGCTGAGTGGCGCGCAGATGTTGTTGATGGATGGGACCCTCCGTGCGAATGCGGGCGGTGTATCCGCCCGTGGTGGTGTGCTGAGCGTATCGTCGGGTCTCTACTTTGGGATTGGTGCGGCGACGAATCAGACTGCGCTTGATGTGACACTGGAGGTAGCTCAATCGCAGAGACGCGTGTTCGTGCGAGACGCGAATGTTGTCGGTCAGGTGATGGTGGATGGAGTCGGTGACGCGTTGGGATTCTATTCTGGCGTGAGCGTCAGCGGCTTTGGAGAGGGCGGTTTTGACGTGATTCGGTTGGATGGAACGATTCGCGCGATCGGGTCAGTTTCGATGCGTGCTGGTCGCGAACTGGCGATTGGCTCTGGGGGTGTGATGTATTCGGAGGGATTGCTCGAGCTGGATGCTCCGCATGTGATTTTAGGCACGCCCTTTCGTGAGCCGTTCGGTTTGTCGGAGGATCGGACTCCGTTTTTCCAAGGGATTGCGCCGTTCTACTTTGGTGCGAGGTACGGGGCGGGGTCGATGAAGGTGACGGGAACGTTGGTGGACGTGGGGAATCTCTCGTTACAGGGGATTGGGAATGTGGAGGTGCTCGCTCCGCGCGGGGATGTTCGAGGGAATGGAACGTTTGATATGGCGGGTCGGCTAAAAATCACGGCAGGTCAGATTTATCCGCCGACTGCCACACGGTTTGTGATGGGGGTTGCTGACTATGTGGAGGGCGGGGAAAACCAGCTGGGGACCATTGAGATGGTGGCTGGTTCGGGGAGGTCGAGTCCGCTTTCAGCGGGAGGCGAGCTGAGTTTGTATGCCGGGAGAATCATCCATGGTGGGGCGTTGGTCGCGCCGTTTGGGCGGATCACGGTGGGTTGGGACGGGGTGGGGGTTGCGCCGAGGAACGCGATTACAGGGCAAGCTTACCCTGTCACGGCGAGTTTATCGGTGAACAAAGGAGGCCGGATTTCTGTTGCGGGTGTGGATGGTTTTGATGCGTCGGCGATGTTGGTGCCTTACGGGATTTTGACGAATGCGCGGGAATGGGTGGATCCGACGGGAGTGGACGTGAGCGCAACGGGTTTGCCGTTGAAGCAGTTGACGTTGGCGGGGAGAGAGGTGCGGGTGGAATCGGGTGCGATGGTGGATATCCGCGGTGGCGGAGATGCTTTTGCGTTTCGTTGGATTTCGGGAGTGGGAGGGACGCGTGATTTGCTGGCTCAGGATACTGCTTACGCGGTGGTCCCTGGGTACGGGTTGGAGTACGCGCCTTACGCGCCATTTACGGCTGATCCGTCTGCGCGGTCGCTTGGGGGGGAGCGGGGTTATGTCTCAGCGGGATTGCATATGGGCGACCGCGTGGTGCTTGAGGGTGGTGCGGGGTTAGCGGCGGGTGCATACACACTCTTGCCGGCGCGTTATGCGGCGTTACCGGGTGCGTTTTTGGTGACGCAACGTGCGGGGGTACCTTCGGAGGTTGGCGTGCAACCGGATGGCACGGTGGTGATGCGTGGTTATTTTCAGAACGGGTTGGCGCGGGATTCCAGAGCGCCCTCGTTGACGGGGTGGTTTGACGTGCAGTCGGGGGAAGTAGTCGGGCGCCGTGCAGAATACGAAGTTGCCCGGGCCACGGAGTTTCTCGGTAAGAAAGCGATCGAGTTGGGAGTTGCGGCCTCGCGCGGACCGTTGGATGCAGGTCACTTAAGGGTGCTGACGGCTAGCGGGGTTCGTTTCAACGGAGCGGTTGTTGCTGCGGGTTCTGGAGCAGGGCGTGGGGGCTTGGTGGATTTTGGTGTGGGCGGCGACGTGGTGGTGTCGGGAGCGGGCGAGGCGTCCCGATACGCGGGCGGATCACTCGATGCGGGGACGTTGTCGCGGTTTGGTGCGGAGAGCTTGTTGGTCGGGGGGGCACGCACGTTTTTGGGAGGAGTGGCGACTGTGAGTGTGCGGTCGAAAAATTTGACTGTTGATAATGGGTCGTCCCCCTTGCGTGGAAAGGACGTGGTGTTGATGGCGACGGAAGGGGTGACGGTTGCGGCGGGTTCATCGATTTTTGGTGAGGGGGTTTTAGATCGGGACGGCGAGACGCTCCGCATCGGAGATGCTTCGGTGGCGGGGAGCGGGAATGGCGTGTTGTTACGCGTGGGCAGTGAGAAGGGTGGGGTTGTGGAACGGGTTGGGTTGGGGACTGGGAGGACAGCGAGTCTTGCGATTGGGGATTCGGTGACGTTGGACGGGGCGCGGGTTGTGTTGAGTTCAACGGGTGACCTTTTGCTGGGCGGGGGCACTCGACTGAAGGCGGCGGTGTTTGAGGTGAGCGGGGGGCGGGTCAGCGTACAGTTGGATGGAGGAGTGGCTCCGCGTGCGGATGCGGGATTGGTTTTGACGCGTTCCATTTTGGATGGACTTGCGACTGCGCGAAGTTTGTCGCTTCGCAGTTTCACGACATTGGATCTGGTGGGATCTGGGAGTTATACCTTTTCGGGTCAACTACTTCTGGGAGCGGGCCAGGTGCGGGGGTACGGACAGGGAGGGGCTCCCGTGGAGTTGCGGGCGTCTTCGTTGGTGTTGGAAGGCGGAGCCGATGCGGGGGCGGCGGCGGCCAGTGATGCGGGCGGCTTGTCGCTGCGTGCGGGGCTGGTACGCGTTGGCGCTGGGACGCTGCGAATTGAAAACTTTACAGGCATGGAAATCATCGCGGATCAGGGTGTTCTTCTTGAGGGCAGTGGAAGATTGGGGGCAGCGGGGGCGTTGACGATTCAGGCTCCGAGGTTGGGTGCGGTGGGCGGTGTCGAGGCTGGCTTGGCTTCGAGCGAGGCGCTGCGTGTTGAGGGGTTGGGCGTCGGGGGACAAGCGAGTATTTCGTCTGGGTTTGGCGCTTCGGTGTTATTGAGCGGACGATCAGTCGTGTTAACGGCCCCGGTTGAGTTGCCTGGAGGCAGTTTGTCGATTGATGCGACCGGAGGCGGTGTTGAGATTGGTGGCGTTGCTCGTCTGAGTGGCGTTTCTGTGGCCTTGCGGGATGTGAAGCAGTTTGTGGATGGCGGGAGTTTCCGCGTTGTTTCCTCGGGCGATGTGGTGGTTCAGAGCAGTGCGCTGCTGGACGTTTCGGCTTCGAGCGGAGGCGGGAATGCGGGGCGGTTAAGTATTTCTGCACCGGATGGTTCGGTGTCGTTTCTGGGGAAGGTCGTTGGCGCAGGGGGGGCTGGTGGGGAGGGAGGAAGTTTTAGTTTGGATGTGCGCGACGCGCTCGCTGGTGGGTTGTCCGGATTGGGCGAGGCGCTGACGGAGGGCGGTTTTGTTGCGAAGCAGGAGTTTCGGTTCCGCAACGGGGATGTTTCGGTTGATGGGCTCCTGCGTGCGCGTGAGTTCAGTGTCGCCGCTGACAATGGCGCGATTTCGGTAACGGGACGCATTGATGCGAGCGGCACAACGGGGGGGCGGATTGCGCTGATGGCTTCTGGGGATGTTCGCCTAACCGCTTCGGGGGTGTTGGATGTCTCGGCACGAAGGTTCGATGCTGCGGGTAAAGGGGGGGTCATTCGGTTGGAGGCGGGGTCTCAGCGCGGTGGGGTGATGACTTCGGGCGCGATGCTGCGTTTGGAGTTGGGGGGGCGCGTGGATTTATCGGTGGCTGAGGCGCTGACGAGGGGAGACCAGTTCGCGGGCGTGCTTCAGTTGCGAGCGCCGGTGAGCGGCGGAACGGAGATCGGAGTGGATACGATTCGTTCACAAATCATTGGCGCGTCCGCCATCTCCGTGGAGGGGTTTCGATTGTACCAACTGTCTGGGGTTGAGGGATTGGTGGACGCGACTTTGCAGTCGAGGGTTCGATCTGACGCTCAGGCATGGCTGGGTGCCTCGGGTGTGGCATCAGCGGGGTATGCACCGATGTTGTCTCGATTGGCGGGGGGGGATGGTGAGTTGAGTGGTCGGATCGTATTGAGGCCGGGGGTGGAGTTGGTGCATGCCACGGGAAATATTCGATTCAGCAGCGACTGGGATTTGTCGGGCTTCCGCTTTGGGCCGTTGGGTTCGTCGGGGGTCCTGACGATTCGTGCGGCTCAAAACATTTCGATGGAGTCAGGCGGATTGAGCGATGGATTCACCTCCTCTGCGTACACCGCGACATTGCAGGCGGCTAACCCCCTGTTGCCGTCCAATCTGCAGTCATGGTCGTACCGTTTGGTTGCGGGTGCGGATAGGAGTTCGGTTGACCCCTTTCGGACGGTGACCGGTTCGGCTGGGTCGTTATTATTGGGCAAGGATGGGGGGACGAATATTTCGCTGCGTCCTTCGTTGGGGGCAGGTTCGACCTTGGCGAGTGCGATTTCGGGGCGGTTTCAGGTGATTCGAACAGGGAGTGGGGACATTGATCTTCGGGCGGCCGGCGATGTTCGGTTTTTGAATCCGTTTGCCGCGATTTACACGGCGGGGGTGCGTGTGGCGGAACCCACGCGGGTTATGGCTTCGGGAGATTTTGATCTGCCGGTGCTCAGGATTTTGGGAACGCAAGGGACGTTGGGTGCGGTGCCGTGGTTGGCGGCGGCGCAGTACGCATTCTCGGGCGGCGATGTGAATGTGTCGGCGGGGAATGATTTGGTGCGTCTGACGTTAAATACGGCGGGTAAGCCGATTGCAGATTCGTCGCGCCAGTTGCCCATGAACTGGTTGTATCGGCGTGGTTTTGTGGATTCGGTGACGGGAACGTTTGGGATGGGTGACGGGGGCGATGTTGCTTCGACGACTTGGTGGGTGGATTACTCAAACTTTTTCCAGACGGTGGGGGCGTTGGGTGGGGGGAATGTTCGGATGCAAGCGGGTCGGGATGTGATGAATGTGGATGGGGTGGTGCCGACCAATGCGCGTATGGCGAAGGGCGTGCCTTCGTTGGAGCGGATGGTGGAGTATGGGGGCGGGAACTTATCGGTGAGTGCGGGGCGGGACATTAGTGGAGGGGTGTTTTACGTGGAGAAGGGTGCGGGGAGTTTGTCTGCGGGAGGCAAGGTCACGACGAATGCGACGCGGTCCGTTTCGTTGACGAATCTTCGAACGCCTGAGCAGGTGGAGTCTGAGTTGTCGTGGATGCCGACCATGCTGTTTGTGGGGAAGGCGAAGATGGAGGTTTCGGCGCGTGGCGACGTCCTATTGGGACCGGTTGCGAATCCATTTTTATTACCTGCGGGGCTGGGGAATACGTTTTGGAATAAGACATATTTTTCGACCTACTCGCCCGGTTCTGGGGTGAGCGCTACTTCGTTGGGCGGGGATGTTACGTTGCGGCGCAATGTGACGTTTTCTGCGGATGCGGGTTCGCAGCCGTTGCTGTTGGCGTGGATGGAGCGGCAGCTGTTGTTAACGGGAGGAACGTTGCCGTCTGCCAGCTTCTTTCAGCCGTGGCTGCGGTTGAGTGAGAGCCAGGTGGCGCCGTTCCGGACGGTGGCGGGATTGATGCCGCCTTCGCTGAGTGTTGCGGCGTTGAACGGTGACGTGAACTTGGTGGGTGATTTGACGTTGGCGCCTTCGCCGGTGGGTAATTTGGGATTGTCGGCCGCGGGTTCGATCAATGGTCTTCAGCCGAATGGGGTGTCGAATCAGTTGGTGCCGGGGACGTCGCAAGTCGCTTGGGGTGCGAGTGTGATTAATGTGTCGGACGCAAACCCAGCTTTGTTACCGGGCGTTTTGTTGCCCTATGCCTACCGAGGGATTGTGGGGAGCAGCAAGACCTCGAACTTGTCGACGGAAAATCTGTTTTTATCTCCGGTGGATCGTTTATTTGCGGAGACGGGAGCGACGGCGGGTGCGGCGGATTCGTTGCAGGTGAAGCAGGCGTTGCATGCGTCGGGGTTGTTGCATGCGGGGGATTTTGAGCCCGTTCGGTTGTCTGCGGGGACGGGGGATATTTCGGGGATTACGCTGTATGCACCCAAAGTGGCGAGCATTCAGGCGGGGCGTGATGTGACGGATTTTTCGTTGTACGGGCAGAATGTTTCGAGTTCGGATCGAACGGTGGTTGGGGCGGGGCGCGACGTGGTGTTGTATCAGCCGAACTCACCGCTACGGGTGTTGAGTCGGGCGAGTGGCAATGCGTTGAACTTTGGTCAGGCGCCGATGGAGGGGGATTTGCAGTTGGGTGGATCTGGCACCTTGGAGATTTTTACGGGGCGCGACTTTACGTTGGGCGTAGGACCAACTTCGTCGTTGGGGACGGGGTTGGGTGTGACCACGATCGGGAATCAAAGGAATCCCTATCTGCCGGTGGATGGGGCGCGGGTGATTATTGGAGCGGGTATTTCTGGGGGTGGACTGGTTGAGGGTATTGAAATGGAGGGATTTTTGGCGGGGCTCGGGGCTGAGCGTCTCGGGCAAGTTTTGAAGGAAATTGGGGCGGTGGATTCGGTTGGGGGAGGGGTGCTGACGGTGGAGCGGTTTAATGCATTGGAGGATGCAGACCGCAAAACGGTGGGGTTGGGTGTGTTTTTCCGGGTGTTGAGGGATTCGGGGCGGGCGTCGGGAGCGGCGCGCTATCAGGAGGGAACGGCGGCGGTGGAGGCGCTGTTTGGCGCGGGGAACGGGTCTGGGAATGTCACGCTGACTTCGCGTGGCGTGAAAACGCGGAGCGGGGGGGATGTATCGATTTTGGCGCCATTTGGAGATCTCACGGTGGGGGTGGAGTTGACGGGAAACTCGGCGCAGGACCAGGGTGTTTTGACGGAGGCGGGCGGGCAGATTTCCATCTTTGTAAATCGCAACGTGAATGTTGGGACGTCGCGTATTTTCACGCTTCGCGGGGGGAGCGAGGTGATTTGGGCCTCGGAAGGGAACATTGCTGCGGGGGCGTCCTCGAAGACGGTTCAGGCTGCGCCGCCGACGCGGGTGGTGATTGATACGCAGACGGGATCGGTGAAGACGGATTTGGCGGGATTGGCGACGGGGGGTGGGATTGGGGTGTTGACGAGTGTGGCGGGGATTGCGCCTGGGGATATTGATTTGATTGCTCCGAAGGGGTTTGTGGATGCGGGTGACGCGGGCATTCGCGTGTCTGGCAATCTCAATATCGCGGCGGTTCAGGTGTTGAACTCGAGTAACATTCAAGTATCGGGAGCGAGTGCGGGGGTGCCAGCGGCACCGGTTTCTGTGTCCGTGAGTGCGGGCGCGATGTCGGTGGCGTCGAGCACCACGAGCGCGACGGTGGGGGTGGGTGGGGAGAGCACGAAGCAGACAAAGACAACAACCGCGAAAGAGGAGGTGCTTTCGATTATCTCGGTGGAAGTGGTGGGTTACGGGGGCGGCGATTCGTCGGAGGATGAGGAGAAGAAGAAAAAGAAGGCGGAGTAGTCTGGTCCTGTTTAGGGGTCGTATGGGTCGTATGGGGTCTGTCTGGGATGCAGCGCTCTTCGGGTGGGGGCGATGTTGTCATCCAGTGTTTAAGTGCTGGCGCTTGATTAGCGGGAGTCTGCGCTGCAAGATGGAAGGCTATTTTCCCGCGGTCGGTCTGCGGGGATCTGATTCCCCCGCAACCTCAACCACATCTTATTTATGCAGCACATCCGTAATATCGCGATCATCGCGCACGTCGACCACGGCAAGACCACGTTGGTGGACCAGCTCCTCAAACAATCCGGTACGTTCCGTTCCAATCAGGCCATTGTTCAGGAGGAGCGCATCATGGACTCGATGGATCTCGAGCGGGAGAAAGGGATTACGATTCGGGCCAAGAACGCTGCGTTCCGGTATAAAGAGTTTCATGTGAACATTGTGGACACTCCCGGCCACGCCGATTTCGGGGGTGAAGTGGAGCGCATCATGAAGATGATTGACGGGGTTCTTCTCGTGGTGGACGCGCATGACGGTCCACAGGCGCAGACGAAGTTTGTGTTGAAGAAGGCACTGGAGAACGGGGCCAAGCCGATTGTGGTCATCAATAAAATTGATCGCGACAATGCGCGTCCGCACAAGGTGTTGGACATGGTTTTTGAATTGTTCCTTGAGCTGAATGCGAACGATCAGCAGCTCGATTTCCCGGTCGTTTACGCGAGCGCGCGGGACGGGTACGCGATGCGTGAGGTGGGGCAGGAGTCGTCGGACATGCGTCCGCTCTTTGATGCGGTGATTGAGCACATTCCGGCGCCGAAGCCGTCGGGCGTGGATTATTTGCAGTTCCTTGTTTCGAACTTGGATTACTCCGATTACCTCGGGCGGATTGCGTACGGCCGCATTGTTTCTGGGAGCATCAAGGTGGGGCAGTCGGTGGTGTGCATTCACGCGGACGGGAAGCGTGAGAAGAAGAACGTCACGGCGCTTTTTGGTCACCAAGGTCTGCAAAAGGTTGAGATTCAGGAGGCTTCGGCGGGTGACATTGTGGGAGTGTGCGGGTTTGAGGATGTTTTTATTGGCGAGACGATTACGGACACGGACGAGCGCGAACCGCTTCCGTTCGTTCAGATTGATCCGCCGACCATCACCATGAAGATTTGCATCAACGATTCGCCGTTGGCGGGTCGTGAAGGCAAGTTGTTGACTGCGCGCCAAGTCCGCGAGCGGTTGGTTCGTGAGACGAGGACCAACGTGTCATTGCAGTTTTCGGATACAGACGTGGCTGGGCACTTCGAGGTGAAGGCGCGTGGTGAGATGCAGATTGCGGTGTTGGTGGAGCAGATGCGTCGCGAGGGGTTTGAGCTATTGGTGTCGCGTCCGGAAGTTATTTTCCAGAAAGCGGAGGATGGAACGTTGTTGGAGCCGATGGAGTCGGTGTTTGTGGATGTGCCGCATGAAAACTTGGGGGATATCCTTCAATCGTTGGCGGGGCGGAAAGCGGACATCATCAATATGGATCACTTGCCGCACAGTGTGACGGTTCAGGCGGTGGCTCCGACGCGCGGGTTGATTGGATTTGAGACGGATTTGGTGAATGCGACGAAGGGGCACGGGATTATGTCGCACTTGTTTAAGGAGTACGCGCCGTATCGGGGCGAGATTCCGACGCGCAACAACGGGGTGTTGATTGCGATGGAGGGGGGGATTGCGACGAGTTACTCGCTGGATTCGATTCAGGAGCGAGGCCGTTTGTTCATTGAACCGGGTGAAGAGGTTTATGAGGGGATGATTATTGGCGAAAATGCGCGTCCGGACGATATGCCGGTGAATCCGTGCAAGGCCAAGAAGTTGACCAACATGCGTTCACAGGGGGATGGAAAGGGCATTCAGCTCGCACCGCCTCTGAAGATGTCGTTGGAGCGTTCGTTGGAGTATATTGCTCCGGACGAGTATGTTGAGGCGACGCCGAAGAGTTTGCGGTTGCGGAAAAAGCTGCTCGATGCGACGGCGCGGAAACGTGCGTCTGGCAAGATTGGTTAGTGGGTGGGATTGCTGGGTTTCCTCGGCGTCAGAGTTTGTGACGCCGAGGGGTTGCGGGAGCGAGGCTGGGGCGCATCCATGCAGCGAGTATGTTGATGCGGGTTTCGTCGGCTTTTGCTGAACGGTACCGCAGAAAAGTCTGGGGTGTGGGGGGCGGGTTGGGGGGGGGGGGGGGCCTAACGGGTAGTGTGTGAACTTTAGGTGCAACGTTCGATGATGAGAGGCGACGCGGACCTATAGACCCTGACGCCAGTGCGGCATGGGGTTGGCTTTCTGGGTGGAATGAGGCTTTTGATTCGGTTGCGATTTCTTTTGGCGTTGGTGGGATCTGTTGGGGCGGGTGGGGCGGAGGGGGATTGGGCGGTTTACTTGGGGGATAAGGCCTCGAGTCATTACTCGGGGTTGTCGCAGATTAACGTTGGGAATGTGGTTGGGTTGAGGGAAGCGTGGCGGTATCAATCGGGGGGCGCTTCCGCATCGAATCGTTCTCAGATTCAGTGCAATCCACTTGTGATTGCTGGGGTGTTGTATGGCACAAGTGCAGAACAGACGGTATTCGCTGTTGATGCGGCGACGGGACGGGAGCTGTGGCGGTTTGATCCAGCGAAGGAGGGGTTGACCAAGGGTGGGGTCAATCGTGGTCTGATGCACTGGCAGTCGGGGGACGACATGCGAATCCTGTTTGGAAATGATCGTTTTCTCCATGCGCTGGATGCCCACACGGGGAAGCGGATTCCGACCTTCGCCAACGGCGGTTCGTTGGATCTGAGGTCCGAAATGGGGCGCGACATTGGAGGCCTTGCGTTGAACTCCACGACCCCCGGAGTGGTGTTTGGCGATTTGGTGATCATGGGGATGCGTCTCGGCGAGGGGCCGGCTCCGGCTGCGCCTGGGCCGATTCGCGCGTTCGACGTACGAACGGGAAAGTTGGTGTGGCGGTTTAACACAATCCCGCATCCCGGAGAGGAGGGGTACGAGACGTGGCCGCCGGACGCTTACAAGTACATCGGGGGGGCGAATGTTTGGACGGGATTTGCGTTGGACGAACAGCGTGGGATTGTGTTTTGTCCAACGGGTTCAGCCGCTTATGACTTCTGGGGTGGTAATCGGATTGGGCAGAACCTCTTTTCGAACTGTCTGATTGCGTTGGATGCGCGCACGGGGAAACGGTTGTGGCACCAACAGTTGGTGCATCACGACCTGTGGGATCGTGATTTACCGGCGCCGCCGAATCTTCTGACGGTGACGCATGCAGGAAAGCGGGTGGATGCGGTGGCGCAGGTCACGAAGTCTGGGCACGTGTTTGTGTTTCATCGGGAAACAGGGCAGCCATTATTTCCGGTGCGAGAGGTGGCTGTTCCGTCGTCGGATATGCCCGGGGAATCGGCGTGGCTCACGCAACCCATTCCTGAAAAGCCTGCGCCGTTTTCGAGGCAGCTTTTGACTCAGGCTGAGTTGACGGATTTGACGCCGGAAGCACATCGCGCGGCACTGGAGCGGTTTTCGCGGCTTCGTCCACACGCGTTGTTTCAGCCGCCGAGTCGTGAGGGGACGATTATTTTCCCCGGGTTTGACGGGGGTGCGGAATGGGGTGGAGCGGCGGTTTCGCCGGAGGGTGTGATGTACGTGAACGGAAACGAGATGCCTTGGGTCTTAACGATGATTGATGCGAAGAGGCCGGAAGGAAAAGGTGTGGCGGCGGGGGAGGCGATTTACGTGCAGATTTGTGCGGCGTGTCATGCGCCGGATCGGATGGGGAATAAGGCGCAGAATGTTCCGGCGTTGACGGATGTGGCTCAGCGGTTGAAGCGGGAGGATGTCCTCGCTTTGTTGAAGACGGGTAAGGGGGTGATGCCATCGTTTGCATTCTTGAACGATGCGCAGCGTGGGGCGGTGACGGATTTTTTGTTTGGGGTTGCGCCCGCTGACGGGGGGCGCGGGGAGTTGGGCGGTGCGGAGGTGTTGGGCGGGATTCCGTTCACTTCGACGGGGTATCATCGGTGGTTGGATGCGGAGGGTTATCCTGCGGTCAAGCCGCCGTGGGGAACATTGAACGCGATTGATTTGAATACGGGTGAGTACTTGTGGAAGGTTCCGCTGGGCGAGGTAAAAGCGCTGACTGACCGAGGCGTGCCGAAGACCGGAACCGAAAACTACGGGGGACCGGTGGTGACTGCGGGAGGCCTTGTTTTTATTGCTGCAACGAAAGACGAACGGATTCGTGCGTTCGATCGTGGCACTGGTCGTGAGGTTTGGTCAGCTGAACTCCCAGCGGGCGGGTATGCGACTCCGGCGACGTATTCGGTGGGGGGCAGGCAGTACGTGGTGATTGCGTGCGGCGGCGGGAAGATGGGGACTCGCAGTGGCGATGCTTACGTGGCGTTTGCGCTCCCCTGAGTGGGCGGAGTGGAGGGCGTTTTGCTCAGGGCGCCGAGTCGCGACGCGAGGCCTTTCCATTCTGCGAGGAGTTGGTGGTAGGACGCTCTTGCGGCGGAGTGCCGCGCGATGGTGACGATGCGGAGACCGCGGTGTAGTTCGCTCGCGACTGCATGCACAATTTCGCGGAGCCGGCGGCGAACTAAGTTTCGGTCGTGAGCGCGGCCTACCTTCCGCGAAGTCACGAATCCGGCGGCGGGTCCGGACGGCGCCGACTCTGATTCGGTCTCTACCCGCTGAACGTTCATAATGAGCCATTTGCCGGCAGCAGAACGTCCCTTTGCGCGGATTTCACGAAAGAGGCGGGAAGCGCGGAGGCGTACGAACCGACGTTTTGGCATGGGGAGAGGATGGGTTGGCGACATGCGGATGTGAAGCCACGGGTGTTGCGGGATGGCGGGTGGAAGGAGATGGGCTATGGTTAGGGCATGTCTCTCACACCTGAAGCACTGGCGGCGTTGCGCCAGGATTATTCGCAGCGCGGATTGCGTCGGTCGGAGTTGGATCCGGATCCGTTGGTGCAGTTTCGTCATTGGCTAGCGGACGCGCATCGTGAGGGGGTGATTGAGCCGAATGCGATGGTGTTGTCGACGGTGGACGCGGGTGGACAACCGTGGTCGCGAACGGTGTTACTGAAGGTGTGCGATGACCGTGGGTTTGTTTTTTTTACGAACTACGAGGGTGCGAAGGCGGGTCAGTTGGCTGGGAGTGGTCGTGCGGCTTTGACGTTTTGGTGGGGCGCGTTGGAGCGTCAGGTGAACATCACTGGGGGGGTGGAGAAGACGACGCGGGCGGAGAGTGAGGCGTATTTTGCGTCGCGTCCCAGGGCGTCGCAGTTGGGGGCGTGGGCTTCACCGCAAAGCTCGGTGATTGGGGGGCGCGAGGAGTTGGAGGCATCGTTTGCAGCGGCGAGTGAGCGGTTTGGGGACGGGGAGATTCCGTGTCCGTCGCATTGGGGGGGGTATCGGCTGGAGCCTCGGGTGATTGAGTTTTGGCAGGGGCGGCGGAGCCGGTTGCATGATCGGTTGCGGTATCGCCGCGAGGGCGGGGATTGGGTTGTGGAGCGACTGGCTCCGTGATGGCGAGTGGCGAGGTTGAGATTTCGGGAGGAAGAGCGAAGGATGTCGATTCGATGGAAAGATGGACTTTCGGAGTGTCGCTGGATTGGAGCGGCTCGATTGAAGTCATTGGAGCGGATGGGATTGTTGACGGTGGGTGATTTGCTTTCGCATTTTCCGAGGCGTTGGGAGGATCGCACGCGTTTTGATCGTTTTCCGGGAGGGGACGAGGACAAGGCGGTGTGTATTCGCGGGGTGGTGACGAATGTGGTGCGCAAGTTTTTGCGGGGTCGTCAGCGGATGTTTGATGTGGAGTTGAGCGAGGGGGGGACGACGGCGTTTTCGTCGGGGAAGGTGACGTTGCGGTGGTTCAATGCGTATTGGGTGGAGAAGGCGATTGCGGTGGGGATGGAGTTGGTGGTGCACGGGCGGCCGAAGCGGCGGGCTCGGGTGGTGATCATGGATCATCCGGAGTACGAGATTGTGGAGGAGGACGCGGAGCGATCGATTCATCTGGATCGGATTGTGCCGGTTCATCGTGCGACGGAGGGGTTGTCTGCGAGGATGTTGCGCTGGTTGGTGTGGCGCGTGTTGGATGAGGTGGAGGATTTAGAGATGCCCGATCTGGCACCGCCAGGATTGGTCTCGGGCACTCGCGCGCGAGCGTTGCGTCAGATTCATTTTCCGGATTCGTGGGAGGAGCATGGGCGGGCGAGGCAGCACTTGGTCCTGACGGAGTTCTTTGGCATGCAGTTGTGCATTGCGCGGAAGCGTGCGGAGCAGCGGAGTGAGCCAGGGGAGGTGCATGCGACGGACGGGGATTTGGTGCAGCGGTTTCATGCGGCGTTGCCGTTTCCGTTGACGGGTGCGCAGAAGCGGAGTGTGGATGAGATACTGTTTGATTTGCGTTCGCCATTGCCGATGAACCGTTTACTGCACGGGGATGTGGGTTCAGGGAAGACGGTGGTGGCGGCCTCGGCGATGTTGGCAGCGGTGGAAGCAGGGTTTCAGGCCGCGCTGATGGCACCGACACAGATTCTTGCAGAGCAGCATTATGCGAACTTGAAGCGGTGGTGCGAGCCGTTGGGAGTGCGAGTGGGTTTGCGAACGGGCAATCGTCGGGAGGAGAGTGGACCGTTGCCGTTGTTTGACCATGATCGGTGGTTGCGTGGTCATGTGGAGGGTACGGGTGACCGGCCGGAGTTGCCCACGACGGTTCCCCAGATTTTGGTTGGGACGCATGCGTTGTTGTTTGAGGAGGATGCGTTTGAGCGGTTGGGGGTGGTGGTGATTGATGAGCAACACAAGTTTGGGGTGTTGCAGCGGGCGCGGTTGCGGGGGAAGGGTCGAGTGCCGGATGTGTTGGTGATGACGGCGACGCCGATTCCTCGGACGATGACGATGTCGGTTTACGGCGACCTTGATGTGTCCACGTTGGATGAGTTGCCGTCGGGGCGAGGGCGTGTGGTGACGGCGGTTCGGGATGCGGGGAAGTTGGCAGATGCGGTGGATTTTTTCCGAGGTTTTTTGGAGTCGGGTCGGCAGTTGTACATTGTTTATCCGCTGGTGGATGAGTCGGAGAAGATGCCGGTGAAGTCGGCGGTGAAGGAGCACGAGCGTTGGGTGGAGGTGTGGAAGCCGTTTGAGTGTGGGTTGTTGCATGGGCGGATGAGTCCGGAGGAGAAGGAGGCTGTGATGGGGCGGTTTCGTGGGGGGGAGCTTCGGGTTTTGGTTGCGACGACGGTGATTGAGGTGGGGATTGACGTCGCGAACGCGAACCTGATGTTGATTGAGAACTCGGAGCGCTTTGGGTTGGCGCAGTTGCATCAGTTGCGAGGGCGGATTGGGCGTGGGGCGCACAAGGGGTACTGCGTGTTGCTGACATCGACGGACGATCCGGAGGCGCGGGACAAGTTGCGGGTGCTGGAGCGGACGGCGAATGGGTTTGAGATTGCGGAGGCGGATTGGGAGTTGCGCGGGCCGGGTGATGTGTTTGGGACGGCGCAGAGCGGGATTGCGCCGGTGCGGATTGGGAACTTGGTGCGTGACGCTGAGTTGATGCAGAGGGCGCGCGGGTCGGCATTTGTGTTGATGGAGCGGGATCCGGCGTTGGAGTCGTTGGAGAATCGGCGTTATCGGGTGCACTTGGAGATGGCGGGACGGAAAGCGGATTTGGCGGATGTGAGTTGAGATTGGTGCGGTGCGGGGGATGCTGAATGGGTATGAGCAATGTTTCTGTGGGTGCCTTTTTCAGATGGATGATGGTGGTGGGATTTGTGTGTGGAGGCGGTTTGGTGGCAGAGGAATGGGCGCATTTTTTAGGGCCGAGGAGGGATGGGACGACGCGGGAGACGGTGGACGTGACGAAGTGGGGTGAGGCGGGGCCGGTTTTGGTCTGGGAGCATGAGAAGGGCACGGGGTGGGCGGCGCCGGTCGTGTCGAATGGGGTGGTGGTGCTGTTTTATCGAAAGGATGGGGAGGAGGTGTTGGAGGGAGTGGAGTTGGGGTCTGGACGCGGGTTGTGGCGGCATGCCTATGCGGCGCCGTACAGGGATCGATATGGGGCGGGGGATGCGCCTCGGACGAATCCGACGGTGCGTGAGGGGCGGGTGTATGTGTATGGAATTACAGGGTTACTGCATTGTCTGGAGTTGAAGACGGGTAAAGTTATTTGGCGTAAGGATTTGCAGGCGGAGTACGCGATTGAGCGGAACTTTTTTGGGCCGGGGTCGAGTCCGCTGGTGGAGGATGGGATGGTGGTGGTTGAGGTGGGGGGAGCGGAGCGGGCGTGTTTGGTGGCGTTTGATGCGGGGGATGGGAAGGAGCGATGGGTGGCGCGTCATCGGTGGGGGGCGAGTTACAGTTCACCGGTGTTGGCGGAGTTTGAGGGGAAGAAGGTGGTGTTGGCGTTTGTGGGAGGGGAGAGTCGGCCGCCGACGGGCGGGTTGATCGCGGTGGATGCGGGGAGTGGGGCGGTGTTGGGGGAAGTGGCGCATCGGGCGCGGATTGCGGAGTCGGTGAACGCGGCGACGCCGGTGGTTCGTGGGGGCCGGATTTTGACATCGGAAGGGTATGGTTCGGGGAGTGTGATGTCGGAGTGGACGGGTTCGGGGTTGCGGGAGGTTTGGCGGCGGGGCGTGGTGGGTTCGCAGTTTGGGACGCCGTTATGGCTTGGGGATTTGGTGGTGGTGGTCAGTGGAACGAGCGAGCGTTTAGCGGAGGTGGTGGGGCTGGATGCGGGGAGCGGGGAGGAGTTGTGGCGGACGGATATGGGAGGGGATTTCGGGAGGGGGTCGTGGGTGGGGTTGGGCGCGGTGGGGATGGAGACGAAGGGGGTGTGGTCGGTTTTGGGGTTGAGTGAGACGGGGGATTTGTTTGCGGGGGAGGTATCGCGCAAGGGGTTGGAGGTGAGGAAACGGGTGAGGTTGTTTTCGGCGCCGGAGACGTGGACTGCGCCGGTGGTGGCGGAGGGGTATTTCCTGGTGGCGCGGAACGTTGGTGGGAGAGGGGTGAGTCCGCGGATTTTGTGTTATCGGGCTCGGTGAGGTTTTGGTGACAACGCGCGCGGTCCAACTCGTTTGTTCAATATGGCGACAGTGAGCCTTTTCCAGCCGGCCCCGGAGCCTCCGGAGCGAGAACCCTATGTTCCATCGATTGGGGGTGCGGGATCCTTCGTCGGATTGGGGGAGGGAGGGTTGGAACCGTGGCGTCGTTGTTATCGGGAGGTGGGGTCGAAGTTGGTGTTTTTTGCGCGCCAGATTTTGCAATCGGATTCGCATGGGGCGGCGGAGGATGCGGAGGATGTGGTGCAGACGGCGTTTGTTCGGTTTTGGAAGGCGCATCCGGAGGCGCAGCCGGAGCATTACGGGTTGTTGTTTGCGGCTGTGCGTACGGCGGCGTTGGATGTGTTGCGGAGCTGTGCGCGTCGGTATCGGCGGGAGGATGCGTATTCGACGGAGGTGCGCGATGTTCGGGATGCGGCTGCGGTTTCGGCGGGGCGCGATTCTTGGTTTGAGGTGCCGTCGGATCGGCGGGCGGAGGCGGACCGGGTGCAGGCGGCGTTGCAGAAGCTGCCGCCGGAGCAGAGGGAGGTGATTGTGTTGAAGATTTGGGGCGAGTTTACGTTTGCGGAGATTGCGAACTCGTTGAATGAGTCACCCAACACCGTGGCGTCGCGGTATCGGCTTGGGATTGCGTCTTTGAAGCGGCATTTGAGCTCGTTCAACGATTTGCGATGAGTGCTGACGAGCCCGAGTTTGAGGGAGTTGAGGTGTTTGAGCGGGAGTTGGCTGCGCTTCGCCCTGCGAAACCGTCGTTGGGTGTGGAGGACGTGATTGGGCTTCGGCTGAATGAGGAGTTGGAGGCGGCGTTTGTTGAGGCGTTGCGGGGCATGCCGTTGCCGAGAGCGTCGTTGCGCTTGGAGGCTGGGTTGGAACGGGATTTGGCTTGGGAATTTCGTTTGGAGGATCAGTTACGGGGATTGCCGCTTCGTCGGCCGACGGTGGCGTTGGGGAGGGCGGTTGAGGTGCAGGTGAACTTGCGGGCGCTTCGGGCGGATGAGGTGGTGGTGCCGTTTGCCGGGGCTCCTCGGGTTGGTGAGTCTGCTCGCGAAAAAGGGGGGCGTGTTTCTGGGTGGGTGTTTCGCTGGGGCATCGCTGCGGCCTTGGTGGTAGGTGGGTTTGGGGCGGGATGGAAGATGGCGCGTGAGGCGGCGAGAGAGTTGCGGGGGGGGATAATCGCTGGCCGGTTTGAGTCGGAGGCAGCGCGTGCGACGGCGCGGATGGCGGTGGGGGGTGGGTGGGAGCCTGCTGGTGTTCCTTTGCCGCAGGGGGTTGGAGATGGGAGCGATGTCGTTGAGCCGTCTTTGGCGAGCGGTTCGGCGGTTTCACCGGGTTTGAAAAATCCTCTGGGAGGGGTTCCGAGCGAGGGTGATCTTCGGGCGCGGCATCCTGAGCGCAGCTCTGTGCATCCTGCGGGCGGCGGGTTGGCACGTGGGATTGGGGGCACTACAGGGTCCTCAGCTCGCGGAGAGGATGAGCGTCGGGAGATTTTGGATGCGAGCACGCGCGCGGGGGGGGGGCGAGGCGAGTTGGCGGGTAGTCGCGAGGCGGAGGAGACGGTTGGCTCATTTGTCATTAGCGGGCGGCTTGCGGCGCGGCTTGCATCAGCGAACGTTGCTTCGGCAAACACCGTGTCGACCAATGCGGCGGCTGTGGGTTCGGACGGCGGGCGTTTACCGGCGGCGAATCCCCCGATTTCGTTGAACTCTGCGGGGGGGGCAGCGGGAGTAGTTTCCGGAAATTTAGCTGCCGCCTCGCCAATAGCGGCGGTGAGTTCCTTGGGCTCTGGGCATCGCGTGATGGAGCCCCGAGCTTTGGTTGGCGATGTTCGCGGCGAGGAGGTGGCCCCTCGCAGTGGATCCCGGATTTTGGATGCGGTCGGACAAGGGGACTTGGCGAAGGTGATTCCGGTTGAGATTTTGAATGTGGTGGAGGGCGGGGTTGCTCTGAGAGAGCTGCGAACTCTCGGCGACGTTGAGTTGCCTGTTAAGGCGCGGTTTAAAGAGGGTGACGGCGGCGAGTCTCCGTTGGGTTTTGAGACCAGTTCGGTGGGCGATTTGACGTTGTTGACTCAAGAAAACACGCAGACGCAGATATTTAGCGGAGAGCGATCAAAGAGTTTGGCCCGTTCTGGGGAGGTTGATCATGGATTCCTGCGGGAGGGGCAGTTGGTTTACGTTGCGGATGATGACGAGTTGAAAATGGAGATTGGGAAAGGTTTTTCCGGTGGATTAGTCGCTCGCTTTGAACGGCTTGACGGCCACTTTTTGGCTGCGGATGAGGTGCGCAGTGCGTCGGATTTGGAGCGCTTGGCCCACCGTGCGAAAGGGGTATTGGGCTTTTTGCCGGGAGCAGGTGAAGAGCGTCAGGGGCCGATATTTCCTGCAGCGCTGATGGGTCTGCCGACTGGACCTTCGGTAAAGTAGCCTCCCCACGAATCAATCGTTGGGGTCAACTTACGGACGGCGCTTTGTAGCGGGTGGGTCGAGAGATTTAGCGTGGTTGGCGAAGACTATCCAAGGTCCACCGATATTCTGAGGCGATGCTTTCTTCGACGTGGGAGGGTTGAAGATCTTTCGGGAGAACGTCGAAGGTGTAGGTTTCGATTTCGAGGTGGGAGGTGATGCCTTCTCGGACGAGCGCCCAGAATGAGGGGTCGAGTGCGGTTGCAGTGGAGTTCAGGGGTGCTTCGGGTGCGAGGAAGAGGGGAACGTGGAAGTGGATGCGAAGCTCTTCGAGTTCATCGCAGTCTGGTTCCCTCGCTTCCTCGAGAGCTTCCGGAAGGTCGAACCACGAAACTTTGATTCCGCTGGGTCCGCGACCCTTCACTTGATGCAAGTATGTGCCTTCTGCGAATCGGGAGAGGGCAAGCAGCGAGCGGTCGTCTGCTCCGCAGCGGATGGCTGCGCTCAGTTGGATTTTTGAGATGAGGATTTCGGCGGCGCGGAGCGCCTTTAGGCTCTCTGAAAGGTCCTCGTATTGGAGGGCGATGTGGCAGGTGTCGAAGCAGACCCCGAGGTGGTTACGGAGGAGGGATTCGGCTTCGGAGTTTGTCACGCCGAGTACCTTAGTGATGCGTGGGAGCGCGCCTGCGGGGAGGTCGTTCTGGAAAAAATCGAGGGTTTGCCGAGTGGTTTCGAGGAAGCAGTCGGGCTCGGGTTCGAGGCCGAGGTGGATGCGTTTTCCGGTCTCGCGTTGGATGGCGGCAAGGTGAGCAACTGCATCGCCGAGGGTTTCAGCCATGGCGCGAATGGATTCGGGCGATTTGATCCAGGGCCCGAAGGAACCTGGAACCGTGCTGATGCTTCCGTCGATGCCCTCTGGCAACCAGTACTGGAGGATGGTGGCGAGACGGTTGGTGTATTCGAGGCGCTCGCGGGACTGCCAATCGGGTGCGTAGACGTTTTCTTTGACGCGGGTTTGGTGGAACTTGCCGAAGGGGAATCCGTTAATCGTGAACGGATACATTTGGTGTTCAGCGAATAGGTCGAGGCCGCGTGCGATTTCGTTCACGTCCTCGAGTTGGGTGGCGGCGGCGGCGCTGAGACGGAGCCCGAGGCCGAACCAGTCCGAAGGTTGAGCGACGGCGCGTCGAACGTTGGCGGCTTTGTCGGCGATGTTGCGATAGTTTTCAGGCCAGGTTTCACCTGGGTGAATATTTTGGCAGTAGGCGAGATGAACCGCTGGTTGGTGGCTGACAATCATCGGTTGGCGGGGCGATTGGCGCGTTGCCGCAGTTCTTCGATGGCGGTGTCCATCCCGCGCAGATCGATGGTGTTAACCTCGAATCGTGCGCCGATATGGTTTGGGAAAGTGACGCAGAGTTCGCCGCCGAGGTGTTCTTGGAATTCGCGCAGACCGTCGTAAACGCGACGTTCTCCGGAGTCATTGCGAAGGTCGTAGGCATCGGACCAAAGAGGGAAGCCACTCTGGCGCAGACCATTGTCGATGGCTTCGAGTTCCTGATGGGTTAGCCAGCCTTGATTGCGCGCGTAAATTGAATCGAGGAGGACGCCTGCGGCGACGGCTTCACCGTGTGACACTGCGAACTGGGTGAGGAGCTCGATTTTATGAGCGGACCAATGACCAAAATCGAGCGGGCGCGCAGTGCCGTATTCGAAGGGGTCGCCGTTGGTCCGAATGTGATCGAGATGGAGCTCCGCGCACCGTGTGACAAGGCGTTGCATGGCGGCAAAGTCGCGCGCGGGGTAGCGTGGCGCGGTTTGGCAGAGTTCTTCAAAAAAGGCGCGGTCGCGGATGATTGAGACTTTGAAGGCTTCGGCGACTCCGCTGAGCCAATCGCGGTCGGGTAGGGGAAGCAGAAGATCGAAGTCGTTGATCACGGCGAATGGTGGGGCGAAGGTTCCAATCGCGTTTTTTCCGAGGAAGTTGACGGCATTTTTCACTCCGACACCGGCATCGTTTTGGGCAAGGACGGTCGTGGGTACGCGGACGAGGCGGAGTCCGCGGTGGACGAGTGCAGCGGCAAAGCCGACGGCGTCGAGCACGGCGCCGCCACCGACGACGATGACGAAGCTCTGGCGGTCCATGCGATGTTCGAGCAACTGGGTGAGGAGTTGTTCGACGAGACGGAAGTCGTTTTTTGACGCTTCGCCTCCGGGCACGGTGATGGGTGCGGTGGCGAGGTCGAAATCGTTGGAGTGTGCCTTAAAGAATCGGGAGACGCGGTCTGAGAGGTGAGGGAGCGCCGACGCGACGTGTCCGTCGACGTAGACGATGACACGGTGTTTTCGATGATTTTCTTTGCGACGGAGTGTGGTGCGGAGGACGTCGTTTTCGGGGGCGAACAGGTCCTGCGTGAACACCACAGGGAATTCCCAGTTCACGTCGATAGATTGGAGGATTGTTCGGGGTGTGCTCATGGAAAATGGGCAATGTTTCAAAGAAACTCAGGAGAGGCGGGAAGACAACTCAGCAATCGGGGTGGTTTTTAGGCTGAGGATGGGGGGTGGTGGGTTGTCGGCGTGCTCGG
The DNA here is from genome assembly GCA_044347165.1 of Chthoniobacteraceae bacterium. Classification (GTDB taxonomy): domain Bacteria; phylum Verrucomicrobiota; class Verrucomicrobiia; order Chthoniobacterales; family Chthoniobacteraceae; genus JBEEPE01. The sequence goes on along the minus strand of JBIIXW010000001.1, from coordinate 32,289 downwards.
TGCCTTGCGTGTGTGGGTGGCGGCGGTTTTGATGGGGGGATGGCTGCTACAGAATCGTTCATGTTATCCCTTCGTACTCCGTTGCCTTCGTTTGTGTTGCAAGAATGCGGCACGGGTTTGGAGATTACGTCCGAGTCGTTGAAGGACGCGCCTGCGCTTGTGGTGATTTTTTTGTGTGCGCATTGTCCTTATGTGATTCACGTGGTGCCGGAGTTGCGGCGCTTGGTAGCTGATTACACGGGGCGCGGAGTTCGGTTCGTGGGGATTACATCGAACGATCCTGAGCAGTATCCGGAGGACAGTGAGGCGGGGACCGCTGAGTTCGCCTCTCGTGAGGGGCTCTTATTCCCGATTTTATTTGATGAGACGCAGGAGGTTGCGAAGGCGTTTCGCGCGGCGTGCACACCGGATTTTTTTGTGTTTGGCGAGGATGGGGCTCTGGCATACCGCGGGCAGTTGGATGATTCGCGGCCTCGGCGATCTGAGGATCGTCCGGGGCGCGGTGTTTTGGATGGCGCGGATGTTCGAGCGGCACTGGATGCATTGCTGGCGGGGTTGGCGGTGAGTGCTGACCAGCGGCCGAGCATCGGGTGCGGGATTAAGTGGCGTCCGGGAAACGAGCCTGTGTAGGGGCGGGTGGGGCCTGGCGGCGTTGGGGATTCCTTGGGTGCCTCCTTTTCACGGTTGATGCGTGGAGTTGCGGATTGGCGTACCGGTGTAACATGGAGGGCATGGCAACTGAGCAAGCGACAAGTTCGGCGGAAGCGGCCGCGATGTATCCGGGTGTGACCTACAAGGTGGGCAACGAAAAACTGGTGCGATTGACGGAGGCGGCTGCCAATCGGCTATCGGGATTGCTCAACAAGCAGGGACGTCCGAGCGGGGCGTTACGGGTGGCGGTGATTGGCGGTGGATGCTCGGGGTTGCAGTACAAGATGGATTTGGTGGACGGGCCGGTGAACCGCGACATTTTGGTGCCGTCGATGGGGGTTCGTGTGGTGATGGATCCGAAGAGTGCGCTATTTGTGAGCGGCTCGGTACTGGACTACTCGGAGGAGTTGCAGAAGGGCGGGTTCAAGGTGACGAACCCGAATGCGGTTGCGCATTGCTCGTGCGGGGAGAGTTTTTCCGCGTGAGGCATCACTTTGCTGGGTTGGGGCCTGTTGATTAGGATTTTGTCGAAGGGCGCCTCTATAGTTTCAGAGAGGGATTGTTCGCTTGAGGCTGGCGACGGCTTGGGCGCGGGAGCGGACGTGGAGTTTTTGGTAGATGCGTTCGATGTGGGTGCGAACGGTGGAATAGGAAACGGTGAGACGGTCCGCAATTTCCTTGTAAAGAAAGCCTTCAGAGAGGAGTGCAAGGATTTCCCGTTCGCGCGGTGACAGATCTTCGGTGGTTGGGTTTGGCTGGATGGTGGGTCTCGCGAATGCTTGCACGACCTTGCGTGCGATGGCCCCGGTCATGGGGGCGCCGCCGGAATGAACGTCGCGCACCGCGGCGAGGAGTTCGGAGGTGCGGATGGGTTTGAGGAGGTAACCGCTAGCACCTGCGGAGAGGCTATTGAAGATGGCTTCGGTGTCGTCGTAGCTGGTGAGCATGACAATTTGTGGAGGTCTCGCGGAGGTTGCGAGAATGCGGACGACTTCGATGCCGCTTTGGTCGGGCAAATGGACATCCATGAAGACCACATCGGGATTGAGTGGGGGAATCGACGCGATGGCGGCGGTAGCTGTGCCAAATACCCCGACACAGAGGATGCCGGGATCTGTTGTCAGCATGAGGCGGAGACTTTTTTGAATCCGAGAATCGTCTTCGACAATGGCAACGCTGAGGGGCATCGGGGGCGGTTTAAGCGGGTTGTTGCGGGGTGAGGGGAACGACGATGCTCACAATGGTTCCGGTGCTCGGTTCACTGATGCGGAGGAGACGCCCCCCAATTGATTCGATTCGGGATCTCATGTTTCCCGAGCCGTGGCCTTCGGTGGTTGTGTGAATGCCTTGTCCGTTGTCCTCCACCTCGATCTCGAGGCGCTCAGAGGAAGCGCGGAGACGGATTCGGACTTCCGACGCATGCGCGTGTTTCACGATGTTGTGGAGGGCTTCTTTGACCGTCAGGAACAGGTGATGCCGTTGGGTGGACGAGAGCGCGATGTCCGGAATCGGGTCGGGCAGATCGAGTCGACAGGCAACGTTTGCGGCGCGGAGGTAGGATTGCGCCTGGTGGGTCATGAAGGCGGTTAAGCCTCTGAGCGTGTCTTGCGTTGGGTTGACGGTCCAAACCATCTCGTCGACGCGGCGAGTGAGTTGGCGCGCGAGTTCGAAGAGTTCGTTGAGGTGTGCTCGAACTCGCTCCTCGTTGGCGGTCGGTGAGGAAGCGAGGTCGCAGAGGAGACCGAGATGGGTCAAATCTGCGCCGAGGTTGTCGTGGAGGTCGCGGGCGATGCGGCTGCGTTCGACGTCGATTGCGTGGGCTCTTTCCAAGCGGTCGAGTTTTCGTTGCATCCGTGCGCGAGTGGCCGATCGGATGATTGTTGCGCAAGCGAGCAGCGCTGCAGCAGCGAGGCTGATGCGGAAGAGATTGGATTGGTGGAAGGGCGGGATGACTTCGAGGCGTGCGAGAGGGGTTTCGCGGGTGGCTAGCCCATTGAGGGAGGCGATTTGGATGCTGAACGTATAGTTGCCGGCGGGAACGTAGCTGTAGGTCGCCTTGGCAGGTCCACCCCACCCTATCGAGTGTCGCTCGGTCCACGAGAGCACGGCTTGTTTTGCTTTGGATACGTCGAGCGAAGCGGAAGTCGTGAGCCATCCGCCAAACGAATCAGATCGATCGTCTTGCATGACGATGAGCGGGGTTTCGTTCTTTCGTGGGGTAATCGTGGCGATGCCGAGGCGGGACCCGTGGCGAGCCCAGCCCTGAGGCGTTCCTGCGTGTGACTCCATCAGGGCTCCCTCTTGCGGGATGATGGAATGTTGGGTGGGGCCGAGTTGCGGGTCCGTGGGGAAGAGTTGAACAGACAGGTCGCCCACGGCGTAGATTCCCATGGTGGCGTGAGGACCCGCACTCCCCATCCAAAACTGCATCCGAGCCGCTCCCTTGGGGATTTGAATGGTTTCGGAACGCGCAACGGGTGGCGATGTTACGGGGCTGCCGTCCCAGTTGGGAGACTCTCGTGATGATTGGAACTCCTCTCCGAAGATGGTGTTGCCGTCTTGTTCATCGAAGCGAACGGTGAAACGCATCGAGCCGCCCGGCTCCCGCCAGCCTGCATCGTACCCTTGGAGCTGAAATCTGAACCGCGGTGGCTGTTGCCCGTCTACAACGGGTTTGAGCGCAAATACGAGATCCTTGATTCCGTGAGAAATCTGGTAGCTGTGCGAGTCGCGCTTTGGGGTGATGAGGTTTCCGTCGGCTTGAACCGATTCGATCAAGTACTCGGGAGGAGAGACGTCTGAGACACCCGCGCGCGTTTCGGGAGCTAAGTCGAGTAGCAAGAGGCCGAGTGGGGCGACCAAGAATGAGGGAGTGCGTCGACGGAATCTCACGAGATGCGGTGTCACGATAGGTGAGAGTCCACGCTGGGGTGAGCGTTAATGCATGGGAGGTTGTCGGTAGTTTTACCGACAGTCCGATGTCTTCTCTCGGGCGTGCGGAGCGCTGCGGGAGGCCGCGTGAGTTAGTGCGTGATTCGGTTGGAGCCGCGACTTGATAGAAAACGTGCTTCTTGGCCGGGGAGGAATACCTCGCCGTTATCCGGCTGAACCAGAACGGATTCACGGCCATTGGTGCGAACGAAGGAAATCTCCAGCGCCTTGGTTGCTCCGACGTGTTTGTCGGCTTGGTTGCCTAGGAAGAGTCCGCCGAGGGCCCCTCCGACGGCGCCCAATGCTGACGCCTTACCGCTGCCGATCATGGAGCCTGCGACGCCTCCGGCGATACCGCCTGCGAGTGTTCCTGCGCCGGGTTCTCCATCGTGAACGAGCACCTTGCGAACATCTGTGATTTTGACGCGTTCCGCGTTAAGGGTGACGCCGACCTCGGATGGCTTGTAACGCGGCACGCCCACTTCGGCGCACCCGGTGAGGAGGGCAAGCAGTGCGGGTTTTACCGTCCATTGGAGACTCTTCAGTTTCATGGGGAGAAGGGATTTGGCTCGGGGAAGAGTACATCATCTGGGGGGATTTCTGCATGACTGAAAATGCGATGACGGATTGGTGATTGGTGGGAAGGGGGGCTTGGCTGGGTTTGCAAGCGCTTGCAACGGGAGGGCACGGGAAAGACACTCAGCGGATGAGCAATCTGTTCGATTTGAAGGGGGATGTCGCGGTTGTGATTGGTGCAACGGGGGTTCTTGGGGGGGCTTTGGCCGAGGGGTTGGCGGCGGCTGGCGCTGCGGTGGCGGTGGTCGGTCGGAATGAGGAGCGCGGTTTGGCGCGGGTGGAATCGATTCGTGCGGCGGGCGGACGCGCCTTCTTTGTGGCGGCGGATGCTTCGAGGCGTTCGGACGTGGAGTCGGCTGCTGAAGCAGTGGCTCGCGAGTTGGGTGAGGCGACGGTCTTAGTGAACGCGGCTGGGGGAAATGACCCAAAGGTGACGGTTACGGCTGAGCGTCCGGTGGAGAGCATTACGACGGAAGACTGGGTTTCCGCGTTCGACCTCAACCTTGTGGGCGGAGCGTTGGTGCCGTCGCAGGTGTTTGGGCCTCGGATGGCGCGTGCTGGGAGGGGTAGTATTATCAACATTGCGAGTGTGTCGGCGCATCTTCCGCTTTCGCGGGTGGTGGCGTATTCGTCGGCGAAAGCGGCAGTGATGAGTTTGACGCGGTTTCTCGCGAGGGAGTGGGCGCCGGCGGGTGTGCGTGTGAACTCGATTACGCCGGGATTTTTTCCAGCGGAACAGAATCGGAAACTTTTGTTCAATGACGATGGGACGCCGACGGCGCGGACGCAGTCCATTTGGGGGCACACGCCAATGAAGCGGTTTGGCGAGGCGCGCGAGTTGGTGGGGGCGTGCGTGTTTCTCGCGTCGCATGCTGCTTCGAGTTTCGTGACGGGGACGGACCTGTGTGTGGACGGGGGATTCCTGAGTCAGACGATTTAGCGTGGATGACGCGGCCTGATTTTGTGCTGAGATAGCTTCTTTCCTGAACATCAAACCAAACCAAGAAACCAAATACCTATGTCAACGCTTGTTGGAAAACCTGCCCCTGAGTTCACTGCTGCCGCCGTCGTTAATGGAGGCGAGTTGGTGAATGATTTCTCTTTGGACCAGTACCTTGGGAAGAAGTACGTCGTGCTTTTCTTCTACCCGAAGGACTTCACGTTTGTGTGTCCGTCCGAGCTTCACGCCTTTCAGGACGCGCTCTCTGAGTTTGAGAAACGCAACGTGGCGGTGGTGGGGATTTCGACGGATTCGGAGCAGGTGCATTGGGGTTGGTTGCAGGTCCCGAAGGCGAAGGGCGGGATTCAGGGGGTGACGTATCCGTTGGTGGCGGACACGAACAAAATGATTTCGCAGGCGTACGGGGTGTTGAATGGCGAGTACGACGTGGATGAGGACGGCAACTTGGTGGCGACGAGCGAGATGATTGCGTATCGCGGATTGTTTTTGATCGATAAGGACGGCCTTGTTCGCCACCAGTTGGTGAATGATTTGCCGTTGGGTCGTGATGTGAATGAGGCATTGCGCGTGGTGGATGCGTTGCAGTTCTTTGAGAAGAACGGTGAGGTTTGCCCGGCCAACTGGAGTTCAGGGAAGGCTGGGATGAAGGCGACCTTCGCTGGGGTGGCAGATTATCTCGCGAAACACTGAGGATTTTTCGTCCTGTGACCTCCCTTCCTGTTCCCCTGCAGACGATTGCGCCGCGCGGCCAGTCGGTGAATGCTTCCGATGCTGCCTCCCTGATTGGGGAGGCGTTTCGCGGAGCGGATTATCGTGGAAAGCGGGTGCTGCTGATTATCCCGGATGCGACGCGGACGTGTCCGGTTGGTCAGATGTTCCAGCATTTGCATGGGGCGATTGGGGGGGAGGTGGCGAAGCTGGACGTGATCATCGCGTTGGGAACGCACCAACCGATGTCGGAGGATGCGATTTGTGAGCGTTTGGAGATTTCGATGGAGCAGCGTCGATCGACGTATCGGGACGTGGCGTTCATCAATCACGAGTGGGACAATCCGTCGAAGTTGCGTCGGCTCGGCACGATTTCGTCGGACGAGATTCGTGCGTTAAGTGACGGGCTGTTTGCGATGGAGGTGCCGGTGGAGATCAGCTCGACGGTTTTTGATTATGATGAGTTGGTGATTTGCGGGCCGGTGTTTCCGCATGAGGTGGTCGGTTTTTCTGGGGGGAACAAGTACCTGTTTCCGGGGATTGGAGGGCCGGAGATTTTGAACTTCTTCCACTGGTTAGGTGCGGTGGTAACGAACCCGTTGATTATTGGGAACAAGTGGACGCCGGTTCGCAAAGTGGTTGATCGTGCGGGGGCGATGGTGCCTTTGCCGAAGCGGTGCATTGCGATGGTGGTGGAGAAGCATGATTTGGCGGGCTTGTTTATTGGGACGCCTGAGGGTGCGTGGGATGCGGCGAGCGAGTTATCGCGGCAGCTGCACATTGAGTACAAGGACCGGCCGTTTCACACGGTGCTGTCGTGTGCGCCGGCGATGTACGACGAGTTATGGGTGGGGGGAAAGTGCATGTACAAGTTGGAGCCAGTGGTGGCTGACGGGGGGGAGCTGATTATTTACGCGCCGCACATTCACGAGATTTCGCTGACGCACGGGCGGATTATTCGCGAGGTGGGTTACCATTGCCGCGATTACTTCCTGAAGCAGTGGGATCGGTTCAAAAATTATCCGTGGGGTGTGATTGCGCATTCCACGCATGTGCGTGGGATTGGGACTTACGAGGACGGAGTGGAGCGCTGTCGGGTGCAAGTCACGTTGGCGACGGGCATTCCGGAGTCGGTGTGCCGTGAGATTAAATTGGGTTATCGCGATCCGGCTTCGATTCGCGTGGAGGACTTTGCGAATCGCGAGGACGAAGGGATTCTGCATGTGCCGAAGGCGGGCGAGATGCTGTATCACTTGAAGAGCAGGCCCCATTGGGCGCGTGAAATGTGAGGTTTTTTTGGGGGCCTTATGGATTTTGATTCCTTTCAGTACGTGATGGAGAACACGACGGTGATTCGTGCGCCGGAGCGTCGGATTGAGACGTTTGGGAGCACGCGGTTCCGCTTTTATCTCGTCTCGGAGCTGATGGATTCGGTGGATCAGGTGCGGGTTCGCGATGGGTGGTTGCATGCGGAGCGGCCGCAAATCATCACTCCGGGGATGATTCGGCACATGGCGTTGGAGGGGTTCGGCGAGAAGGCGGGGGCGTTTATGGATTGGTTGGGGGAGAACGCGCGGCATCTGGCGATTCTGAAGTACGGCTTTCAGTTTCGGAAAACGGACGTGCAAGAGGAGGTAGTGCACAACTCCATCGAGGAGGTGATCGATCGTTTAAACGGGATTGTCGATCATTCGGAGGATCCGTTGAGCGCGATTATTCAAGGGATTGATGAGGGTTGGGAGGTGAGCCTTTTGAAGTTTACGGCGGATTTGATTCAGGAGTCTGCGGGCGACAATCTCGGCGATTTTCGGCGGAAGGGATTGTTTTAACGGCGACCGGCTCGAGGCGGAGTTATGGGTTTGTTCGTCAGATCGCTGGTGGTGATTGGTTTGGCGGGCGCGGTGATTGGGGGCGGGGGGTATGCGACGTATCGGCTCTATATTCTGCCCGAGATTCGATTGAAGGAGGATATTGCGAAGGGACCTCCGCCGTTGGAGGCGCCTCCGGACGAGGGGCTTCCGCACTTTGTGCGGTGCGAGGAAATTGAACGGGTTTCCGGCTCTACGGCTGCGCGAAAGGCGTATGCGGAGTTTTTGGTTTTGTATCCGGAGTCGGGCAAGGTGGATGAGGCTCGGTCGCGTTTGGGACGCTTGAATGTGCGGTATTGGTTGTCGGGGCAGACGGGTCCGGAGAAGGTGGTGTACGTGGTGCAGGCGGGTGACGTGTTGAAGCGGGTGGCAACGCGGAGCGATTCGACAGTGGAGTTGATTCATGAGGCGAATCGGCTGAATACGTTGGTTTTGCAGAAGGGGCAGCGCTTGGTGGTGCCGCAAGGCGGGTTCAGTGCAAAGGTGGATCGCAAGGCGAAACGGGTTTTGGTTTATCGGAAGGGACAGTTTTTCTGTCAGTACCCGATTCGCGGAATGGTGGGGAATGCGGCGAAGCCGGTGAAAGCGGGGACGCCTCCGGTGAAGGCGAAGGTGAGTGAGGGGTTTGGATGGAAGGAGAATGTTCGGGTGGGATTCTTGGAGAAGGGGTATCGGGATGAGGTGGTGGTACCGTGGTTGGTTGTGAATCCGGGTGGGCACACGTTGTTCACGGATGTTGCAGGGGCGGGGGAGAACACGCGTCCGTCGTCGGGGTACGAGTTGGAGGCGGGGCACGTTCGCGAGTTGTCGGCGTTGTTGCGGCGCGGGGATGAGGTGGTGATTCAGTGAGCGCGAATGGAGCGATGAATCGGGGTTTGCCCTTTTTCTCAAAAAAAAGAACCTTTCACACGGAACATGAAGATACAGCCGCTCGAGTTTGAGAAACCGGTATTGGAGTTGGAGCAACAGTTGGCCGAGTTGCGGCGGCAATCCAAAGCGAACGACTTGGATTTTGAGCAGGAGGTGCAGCGGATGGAGGTTAAGATTGAGGAGACCAAGCGCGAGATTTATCAGAATCTGACGGCATGGGAGCGGGTGCAGATTGCGCGTCATCCGGCACGTCCGTTTTCATTGGACTACATGCAACTGGCGTTTACCGAGTTTACGGAGTTGCACGGTGATCGGTTGTTCGGGGACGACGCATCGATGCCGGGGGGGTTAGCGCGGATTGGGAAGCATCGTTGCGTGGTGGTGGGGCATCAAAAGGGACGTGACACCAAGGAGAACCTGAAGCGGAACTTTGGCAGTGCGCATCCGGAGGGTTATCGCAAGGCGTTGCGTTTGATGCGGATGGCGGAGAAGTTTGGGTTACCCTTCATTTCGCTTATCGACACGCCTGGGGCGTATCCCGGGGTGGGTGCGGAGGAACGCCATATTTCGGAAGCCATCGCGTTGAACTTGCGCGAGATGATGACGTTGAAGACGCCGACTGTGGCGGTCGTGATTGGCGAGGGGGGGTCTGGCGGGGCGCTCGGAATCGGAGTGTCGGATCGCGTGATGATGATGGAAAACGCCTATTACTCGGTCATCAGCCCGGAGGGTTGTGCGGCGATTCTCTGGAAGCATCGCAAGCATGCGCCTGAGGCGGCGGCGGCGTTAAAGCTGACGGCTTCTGACATGTTTGAACTGGGTTTGATTGATGAGGTGGTTCCGGAACCGATGGGCGGTGCGCATCAGAATCAGGAAGCGGCGGTGAAGTCGTTGCGAACGGCGTTGGTGCGTCAGTTGGACGAGTTGGTTGCTGTTCCGGAGGCGGCGATGTTGGAGGCGCGCTACCAGAAGTTTCGGAAGATTGGTGAGGTGGTTGAGGGGAAGTGAGGCGAGGTCGTTGGGATTGATGTTTCTTGATGGAGCTTGGGGGGATGTCCTCAGGGGCCGTTTTGCTTTGATTTGGTTTGGCGAGTAGCATGCGGGGATGCTGAGTGAGGTGACTCAATTTCTTGAGCGCGCAGGAGAACCGCCGGTGGACGGTTGGTTGCCCGATTTCGTTGTAGTGGGTGCCACGGCTTCGGGAAAAAGCGCGTTTGCTCTATGGCTGGCCGAGAGGACGGGGGCTGAGATTGTGGGGTGCGACGCCTTTCAGCTTTATGCAGGGGTACCGATTCTCACCGCGCAACCTTCTGCGGAGGAGATGTTGCGCGTTCGACATCACCTGATTGGCACGCGTGCGGTTTCGGAGCCTTCGGATGCGGGGTGGTATGGATTGGAGGCGAGGAAAGTGATTGCGGAGATTCACGCTCGAGGACGACGAGCCATTGTGGTTGGAGGGACGGGGTTTTACCTGCGAGCGTTGGTCGAGGGGTTGTCGAATGAGATGCCGGCAGGGGATGAGGCATTGCGCCGGGAGTTGGAGGGCGTGGGGTTGGAGCAGTTGGTTGCGGAGGTTCGGGCCCTCGATCCAGAGGCGGCGGCTGTGATGGATTTGAAGAATCCGCGCAGGGTGATTCGCGCGGTGGAGGTGATGCGTCTGACGGGGCGTCCGTTTTCCTCGTTTCGGCCGCATCGGGCGACCTCATCGGTGCCGGGGATTTGTTTGAGTTGGGAACGTGACGCGTTGTGGTCGCGCATCGTAAGCCGAACGGATGCGATGTTTAGGGCGGGCGTGATGGAGGAGGTTGCGCGCGTGCGGGAAGATGCGAGGCAGGGTCCGGGCGTGCGACAGGCGATTGGGTTTCAGGAGATTGAGGAGTGCTTGGACGGGGTGCGGACGTTGGCTGATTGTCGGGAGGCGCTGGTGATTGGAACGCGGCAATATGCGAAGCGGCAAGCGACGTGGTTTCGTGGGCAGAGCACCTTTGCGAAGGTGTCTGGTCGAGACGTGAGCGGGTGGGTAGCGGGGGCTTGAAAACTCGGCGTACTCCAAGAAATGGAGCGGGTAAGACTTACCGCACCGACGAGGCTCGAGACTTGGTTTTGTTCTGTGAACTTCTCCAGGGTCCGCGTCCGTTCACAGAACTCGGTTCAGGCGATCCAGTCTTTCACGAGTTTTCCGGCGACGTCGGTCAGTCGGAAGTCACGGCCTTGGAAGCGGTGGGTGAGTTGGAGGTGATCGAGGCCGAATAGATGTAGCAGCGTGGCGTGGAAATCGTTGATGTGGACGGGATCACGCGTGATGTTCCATCCGATCTCGTCGGTTTCGCCGTAGGTGAGTCCACCTTTGAGTCCGCCGCCGGCCATCAGGATGGAGAATGCCGAGGGGTGGTGATCGCGGCCGGTCACATTTTTACTTCCGCCCCGGTTTTCGCCCAGCGGGGTTCGGCCAAATTCGCCAGCGACCACAATGAGGGTTTCGTCGAGTAGGCCGCGTTGTTTCAGGTCTTTGATGAGGGCGGCGATAGGTTGGTCGGCCATGCCGGCGTTGAAGGTGAGCTCGTTATCGAGGTTTGAGTGATGGTCCCACGAGGCGTGGACGATGTTCACGAAACGCACGCCGCGTTCGACGAGTCTCCGCGCGAGCAGACAGTTTTTTGCGTATGCGGCGTATTGACCGGGGCCTCCGGCGCGAGTGGCTTTCACTGCGGGCTCGCCTCGATCGACACCGTACATGGCGAGGGTTTCGTCGGATTCGCCGGAGAGATCCATGAACTCGGGCGCGGCAGTCTGCATGCGGAAAGCGAGTTCGTAGGCGGAGATTCTGGAAGCGATTTCTGGATCGTGCATCGTGTTGAATCTCTCTGCGTTGAGTTCGGATAGAACGTCGAGGCTGCGCCGTTGAAGGGAGGCTGGTAGACCGTCCGGGTTGCGGAGATTCAGGACGGGATCGCCTTGATTACGGAATAGAACACCCGCGTAAACGCTTGGGAGGAAACCTGATTGCCACAGAGAGGTGCCTGCGCTTCCGCCACGCCCTGCGGTGAGGACCACGTAGCCGGGGAGATCGCGCGATTCACATCCGAGGCCGTAGTTGAGCCACGAGCCCATCGTGGGCAAGCCGAAGGTGCCTCGTCCGCACGTGAGGACGAGTTGGGCTGGGTGATGGTTGAACTGGTCTGTGTGCATGGAACGCACGAGGAGTAGATCGTCCGCGCATTGAGAGAGATGTGGCAGGAGATCGCTGAGTTCCATGCCGGATTGACCGTGTTTGGCGAACTTGCGCGGGGAGCCCATCAGCACTGCCGACTCTTTTTTGATGAAGGCAAATCGAACGTTTTTTGTGAGTGATTCGGGGAGCGGTTGGCCGTTGAGCTCATTGAGCTTGGGTTTAGGATCATACAGATCCAGTTGGCTTGGAGCCCCTTCCATGAAGATGAAAATGCAGTTCTTCGCCTTGGGTGCGAAGTGCGGTTTGCGGGGGGCAAGGGGGTTGGCGGCAGATGGAATGGCGGGAGCGGCCACTCCCTCCTGCGCGAGCAGGGAGTTGAGGGCCAGCATGCCGAGACCATTGGCGGTGGTCGTGAAGAAATCGCGCCGGGCCAGATGGACGGCTTGGTGAAGGGGATTCATGACGTTGAAAAAAAGTTGAGGGGGATGCTTTTGAGCGAGCGATCAGTCTCGGGTAATGAACTCGTCGGTATTGAGAAGGGTGCGTGCAACAGTCGTCCATGCAGCGCTTTCAGCGGAGCCAGCAAGCTTGGTTGCCGCTTCGGTATCCGCACGGAAGGTTGCGCGCGCGTCTGTCAGCAGGCGTTCGAGTGCTTCGAGTTCTGCGGCGCGAGGTTCGCGGAGGAGGACGGAGCGGAAGAGTTCGATGAGGCGTTCTGGATCGCCTCCAGCGAGGGGTTCGAGGGATGCAATGCGTTTGCCGAGCGCGAGAGCAGCCTCGGCGAAGGTGCCTGCATTGAGGGTGGTTAACGCTTGAAGCGGGGTGTTGGAAACGGTTCTTCGAACGTTGGTTAAGTTGGCGTCGGGACAATCAAAGGTCATGAGGTCTGGGTACGGTGCGGTGCGTTTGAAGAAGGTGTACATGCCTCGGCGGTAGCGGTCTTCGCCTTTGCTTTCTGCCCACTTGAAGTTGTTCGCATAACTGAGTGCAGCGATTTCGGGGGGCATGGGAGGGAAGACAGATGGCCCACCGATTTTGCGGGAGATCAAGCCGGCAGCGGCGAGGTGGAGGTCGCGCACGATTTCGCCTTCGACGCGAACGCGATTTTGACGAGCGAGGAGCGTGTTGAGTGGATCTTTGTCGGCGAGATCGGGGCGCGAGGCGGAGGAGCGTTGGTAAGTTTCTGAGAGCAGGATGCCTCGGATGAGTTGTTTCCGGCTCCAACCGGCTGTGCGCAAGTGGTCTGCGAGAAGGTCGAGCAGTTCGGGATGGCTCGGTGTTTCGCCGCGAACTCCGAAGTCGGCGACGGTGCGCACGATTCCCTCGCCGAAGAGTCGCATCCAGATTTGGTTGGCTAGGACGCGCGACGTGAGGGGGTTTTGTTCGCTCACCAGCCAATTTGCGAGATCGAGGCGTGACGGATTTATCGGAGCGCCGGGAAGCGCAGGGAGAATCGAAGGGACGTTGGCGGAGACGGAGTCGGTGGGTGAGAGGAACTCGCCTCGGTGAAGGATGCGTGTGTCGCGTGGAGCGGCGCTGCGTTGCCGGAGAATGCGCACTTCCATGACGGGTTCTTTTGGACCGGAGGACTCGGCTTTTGCGAGCGCCGCGCGGGCTGCGTCGACTTTCGGATCGAGGTGGACGAGCCAGTCGACGATGGATTCGCGTTGTTCGTTGGTCCACTTTTCGGAGCCAGTGGCTACGAGTCGTCGCATTTCGGGTGGAGCGATGCTTTCTTCGGATTCACCGACAAGGGCATCGATGCGGAAGCGTCCGATTAGGTGTTGTTTGCTTTTGGTGTAGAGCTGGTCGAGGCGAACCGAAAGGTTGCGAGATGCATCCGCTGCGATGGGGTGAACAAGTTGGACGGTGAAGCTTTGCGGTTTGGCGGTGCCGCCCATGATGGCCCAGCCTGTTTCGGGATCGTCATCGAGTGCAGCCGCTGCGCTGAAGCCGTTTTGTTCGAATGACGCCTTTGCGGAGTGCAGTGCGAGGTCTTTGCCCTCCGAGGTGGCACTGAAGCGTGAGAGAACGAAGTTTCCGTTGGGGCTTCGGCCGGGGCCTTTCGCTGGGAGTGCGGGGTCTGGAAGCACTTCCAATCGGAGGCCGGAGATGACGCCCTCGGGGAGAGTGAAAGTGAGGGTGTAGGAGTCGGTGGCTGCGGCGTCTCCGCTCGTTTTGAGCGATTGGTCAGCTTGGGTCTCGAGCTTGGTTTTCGAGGCGGTGGTTGTGGACAGCGGAGTGAGCGGTGTGGCCTTGGCGCTTTTACCTTCCAGTTTTGCGAGCTGCGCCTTCATTGCGATCTCCCAGTCAGAGAGCTTTTGCAGGAGCGGGTTGCGGGCGGTTTGGAACTGATCGCGGAGGGTGGCGAGTTGTTGGAGATGCTGCGCATTCTTTGAGGCGTAGGACTCCATTTCGGCTTTGGAGGCAGCGACCTTTGCGGTGGTTTCGTCCGCATTATTGAAGAACGCAAACAGTTGGTAGTACTCTTTTTGAGACAGTTGATCGTATTTGTGTGAGTGGCATCGCGCGCAGCCGACGGTGTGTGCGAGCCAGACGGTGCCGGTGGTTTCAGTGCGATCGAAAACGGCTTCGTTCCGGAACTGTTCTTGATCAACGCCTCCTTCGCGGTTGGTCAGGGTTTGTCGATGGAACGCGGTGGCGAGCAGTTGGTCGGGCGTTGGATTGGGGAGCAGGTCTCCGGCGAGTTGTTCGATGGTGAACTGATCAAGCGGCATGTCGCGGTTGATGGCGTCGATGACCCAGTCGCGGTAGCGCCAAGCGTCTGGGCGAGGGCTGTCTTTCTCGTATCCGTCGCTGTCGGCGTAGCGCGCTTGATCGAGCCAGTGACGGCCCCAGCGCTCGCCGAAGTGGGGGGACGCGAGGGTACGGTCGACGAGCGAGACGAAGGCGTCCGGGGAGTCGTCTTGCAGAAACGTGGCGACCTCGTCGCGGGATGGCGGAAGACCCGTGAGATCGTAGCTGAGGCGTTTGATCAGGGTGATTTTGTCTGCCGTGGGCGAGGGGGTGATGTGTTCCTTCGCGAGTCGTGCGTGAACGATTTCGTCTATTTGTTTGGGGAGGGTGTTCGAGGTGGTGGCGGGACGGGTCACGGGGCGATAGGCCCAGTGTTGAGCCCATTCGGCGCCCTCGGCGATCCAAGTGCGGATGGCTTGGATGTCGGCTTGCGAGGGGCGCTTGGATTTCTTGGGCGGGGGCATGACATCGTCGCTGTGCGTGGTGGTCATGCGTGCGAGGATTTCGCTGGATTCGGGTTTGCCGGGGGTGACGCCTTGTGCCCCGCTTTCGAGCGGTTTGGTCGCGGCTTTGAGGGACGTGAGGGAGAGGCCGCCCTTTGCGGTGTCTGTGCCGTGGCATTCGAGGCAGTGTTCCGCGAAAATGGGTTGAATGGAGCGCTGAAAGTCGACCGTGCCGGCTTTGGCGATCAGCGGGAGTGTCGCGAGAAGGGGGAGGAGGGTTGAGATTTGCATCTTCTTGAAGAGAGACCGAGTAGCACCTGATGGACTTAGGCGGTCAGACCACGAGCGGCAATGCCTCGCGAGGTCGTTTGTGTTCGGGTCTTGGTGATGCTAGGGTGGACCCGATTAGAGCACGTCCGCTGGGTCAAAGCGGGGGAGCTTGGTAGCGGAGAAAGCGCAAAGTGTTTTTGAGCTTTGATGATTGGTGGAGGTAAGGGGATTCGAACCCCTGACCTTCTCATTGCGAACGAGACGCTCTACCAACTGAGCTATACCCCCCCATTTGCTGTTAATGCTTCGCATTGCAGAGATAAGTTGGCGACACCGCACATCAAAATCTCTGTAGCGAGCTGCGCCTGCAAAATGTTTTGCATCGCTTCAGCAAGCAGGAGTGAAGCAGGCGCGACGTGCTTAGGCAACTATTCGGTTGTGTGAGCTGAAGCATGACGTTCCCCCGTTTCTCGTGAGGAGACCGGACTGTAGCGAGTTCGGAAAGGGGCGGTTGTGCTTTAAGGAGCGCTTGGAGGCTTGGATTCCGTTTTGGACTCAGGTTGCGCGGGAGCGGGGGCTGTTGGATTCCACGGCTTCAGGAAGCCGAGGGAGTCCATCCATTCGCCGCAGCGTTGGGGCCATTCGTTGATGGGTTTCCCTTCTTTGCGCATGCCGAATCCGTGGCCGCCTTTGGTGAAGATGTGCAACTCAGCGGCGAGGTTGAGCTTTTTGTACTCGAGATAGAGCATCGCGGCCTCCAGGGGGTTTGAGCGGTCGTCGTGCGCGACCACAAAAAATGCGGGGGGAGCGTCCTGCGGGAGTTTGAAGCCGGCTCGGAACTTCGATTTGTCTTCGCGATCGAGGAAGCCGCCGCCGTAGACGAAGACAAGAAAATCGGGAGGGCGTTGATCGTCGAGCTTGTCGTATTGGGCGAATGTGCGGGGCGTGCGATCCCAAGCGACGTGGCCTGCGAGGTTTGCGCCTGCGGAGAAGCCGAGGATGCCGACGCGCTCGGGGTTGATGCCCCATTCGACGGCGTTGTGCCGGAGAATGCCGATGGCCCGTTGAGCGTCTTCGACGGGCATGGTGTGCATTTCTTTTTCGTCGCGCGTGGGGGTCCGGTACTTGAGCAGCGCAGCGGTTACGCCCATGGAGTTGAGCCATTCACACACTTGGGTCCCTTCGGTGAGCCAGGAGAGGAACATGAAGCCGCCGCCGGGGGCGACGAGCACGGTGGTTCCGTTGGGTGTTTCCGGGCGGTACAGCGTGAGGGTTGGCTCAAACACATCGGTCACGCGGTTGGGTCCGGTGGGGCCGTATGATTTGATGAGGTTTGCGGTTGCGTCCGAGACGGGCGCCATGGGGTTGGGCGGACCGTCGGGCCAGAGTTTGACGATGACAGGCTCGGCTGCGATGGCATGAATCGCGAGGCAGGTGCTGACCGACAGGACGATAGAACGCAGCGTGGAAACCATGGAGCGGCAGGGGTTAGGATGGCTTGCGCGGACGCAGCCGAAGGGGGTTCTAGTTTTCGAATGCGCGAATGATGAGGGTGGCGTTGTGACCGCCAAAACCGAATGAGTTGTTCACTGCAACACGAATTTTCCGTTCCTTGGCGGTGAGCGCGGTGAAGTCGAGGTCGCATTCTTCCTCGGGGTTCTCGAGGTTGATGGTTGGCGGTACCAAGCTGTTCTGGATGGCCATGATGCACGCGATGCTTTCGACGACGCCAGCGGCTCCGAGGAGGTGTCCGGTCATGGATTTGGTGGAGGACACCGACAGTTGGTGAGCGTGTTGTCCGAAGACGGCTTTAACGGCGCGGGTTTCGCAGAGGTCACCGACGGGGGTGGATGTTCCGTGGGCGTTGACGTAGTCGACCTGCTCTGGGTTGAGTCCGGCTTTTTTGAGAGCCATGCGCATGCAGCGCTGGGCGCCTTCGCCGTTTTCGAGCGGGGTGGTCATGTGGTAGGCGTCGGCTGACAGGCCGTAGCCGGCGATTTCAGCGTAGATGTTGGCGCCGCGCGCTTTGGCGTGTTCGAGTTCCTCCATCACGAGGATGCCGGCACCTTCACCCATGACGAATCCGTCGCGGCCCTTGTCGAAGGGGCGTGAGGCGCGGGTGGGTTCGTCGTTGCGGGTGGAGAGGGCTTTCATGGCGCCGAAGCCTCCGATGCCGAGTGGGACAATGGCGGCCTCCGAGCCACCTGCGACGAAGGCGTCGGCATCCCCTTCGCGAATCATGCGCCAGGCTTCACCGATGCCGTGTGCGGAGGTTGCGCAGGCTGAAACGGTGGCGTAGTTGGGGCCTTGGAGCCCGTGTTCCATGGAGATGATCCCGCTGGCCATGTTGCTGATGAGCATGGGGATCATGAAGGGTGAAATGCGGGAGGGCCCTCGATTCATGAGGATGGTGTGTTGGTCCTCCATGGTTTTCAGGCCGCCGATTCCTGAGCCAACCATGACTCCGATGCGGTCGGGGTTTGCTGCGGGAAGGGCGAGACCGCTGTCAGCGAGCGCCATTTTTGCGGCGGCGACGGCGAGTTGCGTGAACCGGTCGGAGCGGCGTGCGTCGCGAGGGTTGTTGAACCACGCGGCGGGGTCGAAGTTCTTCACTTCACCGGCGATGCGGCAGTCGTATTGGGTCACATCAAACAGCGTGATGGGGCCGATGCCGCTGCGTCCGTTGGACAGGTTGTCCCAGAAGGATTTCAGATCATTTCCCAACGGGCTGACCAGCCCCATACCAGTGATGACGACTCGACGCGGATGGCTCATAGAATGTGGGTTTAGCGTTGGCGTTGCGGTGGGATGAATCAACGAAAAACGCTGGTTCCGGCCTCTGGGAAAGGCGGTTGATGGTGGGTGATTGGCGGGGTTGATCGGGTGATTTCAGGATTGCCAAGCGGCGCGGTGAGTCGATTATCTACGGGTTCAACCCAAGAATTATCACCGTTTTCCAGAGTTTATGTCCGACGTATCGATTGAAGAAAAGGTCCGCGAAATCATTGTTCAACAGCTTGGCGTTCAGCCGGAGCAGGTGGTGCCGACGGCATCGCTCCAGCACGATCTTCGTGCGGATTCGTTGAACACGGTGGAGTTGGTGATGGCGATTGAAGACGAGTTTGGCGTTGAGATTCCGGATGAGGATTCCGACAAGCTCACGACGGTGGGTGATGTGGTGAAGTACATCACGGAGAAGAAAGGCGCTTAGTCGCGGTTAGGTTTCAGTTTTTTTGAGGGCGTCGGAATACCGGCGCCCTTTTTTTGTGGCGTTTTTTGCGGAGTGGATTTTTGGATCGGCGCGCCGCTTGTTGTGAGGCGTCTAAAGCCGCTGAATGCTGGCGCGATGATTGCCGTAGAATCCCTGCGCGCTTTGGCGGTTGTGGCGCGGGATGCGGGGGATTTCGAATGATGAAGGTTTAGGGATTTGCACCGCTTTGACTTGCAGTGATCCCAGCGGGGATGGCCCTGCCGTTCATCTCTGGGTGCTCCGATGACCACTCCTCATGCGCGACCGGCAAGCGGTTCAGCTCGTCCCGGTAAAACTGCCATTTGGGCAAGTGCAGGTTCATCAGGGCGACAAATCGGGCGCTGTGCGTCGGCTCTCGAAGGTGCATCAGCTCGTGCACCACGATGTATTCCAGAAACTCTGGCGGTTTCTTCGCCAACTCTTGATTCAAAAGTAACGAACGCGACGCCGGATTACAGCTGCCCCACTTCGTCTTCATTCGCCGCACCCCCAGCCGCGACGCCTGAACACCCAAAATCGGCTCCCACTTGGCCATTAGGGGTGTGGCTGCGCTCCGAACCTGCAGGCGGTACCATTCCCCCAATAATGCTTCCTTGCGGGCGGTCGGAGACTGGGGGCGCACCGTCAGCACCAGCGCACTCCGGCGGACCGCGACGCTCACCGGTCCGCTTGAGGCTTCCACGACCTTCAACAGGTGCCGCTTTCCCCACACGTAATGGCTTTCGTGGGAAAGATACTCGCGGGCGGACTCGCGAGCCTGTCCTTTCAGCTTTCGCTGCTGTTGCCGAATCCAGCGCAACTTGGAAATCGCGAATAGTCGGATTGTGTTCGCCTTCATGTGCTTCGGGGCCGATATCCGGACGCGCCCTGTCGGCGGGTACACGCTCAGGTGCACGTTCTTGATGTCCTTCAGGACGACGTCCACCACGACTCCTCCAATGGTGATTTGGCTGCCCATCAATACTCGCGCTGCTGCTTGATGATCTGGAAAATCCGCTCTGCCTCTGTGGCGTCATTCAGGACCTTCTTGATGGCGTTTTTAACCACACGCTCTTTGACCACGTTCTCACGCCAACCATCCGGCCGCGTCTGTTTGACGGCGTGGTCAATCGCGAGTGCGAGGGAGACGCGATCTTGAATGCCTGCCGGATACGCGGGCGGTTCCTCTGCGACCTTGCTGGTGCCGTCCTCCGGTGCACGCAGGTTGTTGAAAATCGCTCGAACGCCGGCTGATTGATCCCGCAGCGGATCGGTGTCCGCCTCGCCCTGCTGCACCTGCTTGGCGAGTTCTGCGATCTTGTGCAGATACTCCTGATAATCGAGCCGCTTTGCCTTCAGGTCCGCGATGATCCCCTCCAAAAGCACCGACATCCGGTCGTAGTACGCGGGATCGTTCAGGTGTTCCTTGATGATCCGTTTACGGACGTTGTTGATGATGGTCTCCGCTACCGCCGTTTCGTTGCTGCGGATGCCTTCCGGCAGGCTGTTCACCGCTGCTCCAAGCCCGCTCTGTACGATGATCTCGAGCAGCGGCATGTTGTCGAAGGTCGAGATTTTGCGGGGCGCGTCGGCCTCGATGTACGTGTCGATCAAGTGCCGCATGTCGGCCTCGTACGTCTTCAAATCAATGGTCTCGCCGCTGCCGCGCCGGATCACCTCCCGCATTTTCACGCAAACATCCAGCTCCGTTTTGATTCGGGAAATATCCGCAACCGAATAGCCAGCCGCCTCCAAATCATCCGCGATGTTGGCGTATGCCCGCAGGAGTGCGACCGCCGCTTTGTAAAACGCGACGCGTTGCGGTTCGCGCTCCATGAGGTCTGATGGCACCTCAGTGTTGCCACAAAAATAACGGATGTACTCGCGCTCTGTTCTGGGAGGCTCCACCGGCTCGCAGATCAGCGCAACGCCTTCCAGAGCGTCGTCCAACCGTTCCCGTCCCTTGGTCAGTCGGTCCTGCAACAACACGTTGGAGGAGGCACCGCCCTCGCTCTCGTCCAAATCGGTGTCGGCGTATACCGAAATGGCGTTTTCCACCTTCTTGAACAGGTCTTTGTAATCGACGATGTGCCCGTAGTCTTTGTCCGCCCCGTCCAGACGGTTCGTGCGGCAGATTGCTTGAAACAGCCCATGGTCCTGCATGGATTTGTCGATGTACAGGTACGTGCAGCTGGGGGCGTCGAATCCGGTAAGCAGTTTGTCGACAACGATCAACAGCCGCATCCTCGCGGGCTGTGTTTTGAACAACGCCTTCACTTCATCCTCGTACACCTCTGTCTTCGACTTGCCGGGCTTTGGCTCTACCTCCCTCAGGATGGCAACGTACGCGTTGTAGACGAATTGCCGCTCCGTCTCCGTGTTAGCTCCTGTGTCCTCCCGAGTGATGTCCTGCGCCTGCGGGTTGTAGGAGGTTACAACCGCGCAATGGCCCCGAAACGGGGTCTTCTGGAACAGCTCGTAATAACGCACCGCATCGTAAATGCTCGACGCCACAAGAATCGCGTTGCCCCTGCGGCCCGAAAGCCGGGGTTGAATCCCGAAATCGTGCAGGATGTCCGCCACGACCCGCTCCATCCGCGAGCGAGAAGTCAGCACCGTCTGCATGGTGCCCCATTGTTTGCGAAGCTCCGCCTTCTGCCAGTCGTTGAGGCCGCGCGTCTTTGCGTCAAACCACTCGTTCACCCGTTCCGGACTGCTCAGTTGCTGGTCGATGTCCCGCGCTTCGTAGACCAAATCCAGCACCACCTCGTCGGCGACCGCTTCGCTGAATTTGTAGGTGTGAATGTATCGCCCGAACACCTCCTGACTCATCGCCTTGTCTGCTTTCAGTAACGGTGTGCCGGTGAACCCAATGAACACCGCTTTCGGCATCAACGCCTTCATCGTCCGGTGCAAGCGGCCGCTCTGGGTCCGGTGACATTCGTCCACGAACACAAACAGGTCGCCCACCGTCTGACAGGGCTGCGCCTCCAGTTCGGCGAGGAATACGTCGAAATTATCCACGCCCTTGCGCCCGAACTTGTGCACCAGCGAACACAAAAGGCGCGGCAAGGGCTGCCCCAGCTGCGTCATCAAATCCTGTCCGCTGGTCGTGCGTTTGATGGTCTCGCCCGCATCCAGAAACACGCCTTCGATCTGTTTATCCAGTTCGTACCGATCGGTGACAATCACCACGCGTGCGGTGGACTGGTTCTCCAGAATCCACTTCGCGAGCAGCACCATGACGATGCTCTTTCCACTGCCCTGCGTGTGCCAGATGATCCCGCCCTCGCGCCGGCGCACGTACTCCTGTGCCGCTTTGATCCCGAAATACTGGTGTACCCGCGGCAGCTTCTTTTTGCCTCCGTCAAAGAGCACGTAGTCGTGGATTAGCTCGAGTAGCCGCTCCTTCCGGCACATCTTCTGGAGGTACTTGTCCAGCTTGAGGTCCGCGTTGTCGTTCTGGTCCTCTTTCCAGCGCAGGAACATCTTTTCCTCCGTTCCGATGGTGCCGTATTGCAGGCCTTCGGAATCGTTGCCGGCGAACACCAACTGCACCGTACTGAAGAACCACGCATTGAACTCCGCCGACTGGTTGGAGATGAGCTGTCGGATGCCGTCCCCGATCGAAACGCGCCCGTTTTTGAGTTCGATGACGGCAATCGCAATGCCGTTGATGTACATCACCAAATCCGGCCGTCTTTCGTGCGACCCTTTGAGTGTGACTTCTTCCGCGATGGCAAAGTCGTTCATCTCTGGGTGCTTCCAGTTGATCAGCCAGACGGTCTCCGTGTTCTCAGCCACCCCAAGCAGCACAGGAACCCCGTAGCGGAGCAGTTGGTAGATGCGCTT
Source organism: Chthoniobacteraceae bacterium (assembly GCA_044347165.1). GTDB lineage: Bacteria > Verrucomicrobiota > Verrucomicrobiia > Chthoniobacterales > Chthoniobacteraceae > JBEEPE01. Next base: position 10,001 of record JBIIXW010000001.1, on the reverse strand, counting down.
GTTGTTATCGTAAAGGCTGCGATGGAGGTTCCGCGCCTCCGTCTGGAAATCGTAAACGGCCTTGGTGATGTGCCCCTCGCTCCAGCCGCTTTTGCGCAGGAACGCCGTGAGCAGGTCCGGTTCGACGTTGCTGTTGTTCGCTCGGTCCCGCCAGTCGCCCAAGTGCGTGTACCCAAGGCCATCGCGAAAAAGGGCGACAACGCGGTTCTGGGTGTCGCGTTCGGAAGTGGGGTTCATGGCAGCACCTCCCAGTGGCCGCCTTTGTCGGGACCGATGCGGCGGATGCGGCCTTCGGTCTTGAGCTTGTTAAGGTGATATTTCACTCCGTCTTCGGTGATGTCTCCCAGCTGTGCTGCGATTTCTCCGCGTCCAACGCTGGGATTGGTTCGCAACAGCTCGAGGATTTTCTGGGCAGTTTTCTGGGTAGTTTTCTGGGCAGTTGCCTCCCTAGCTTTCTGGGTAGTTTCCACCGAACCTTTCTCCCCAGTTGCTTCCGGTGCCGCCGGCGGAGCCTGACCCGCTTCCGGTCGCCGGATCAGGGCGAGGTATTCCTCCGACGCGCGGAAGGTCAGCGTCAACCCCGACAGGGCTGAATCAAACTCAGGCACCGCAATCCCATGCCCCATGCAGGCAGAGGCGATTTTCTCTATACCGCGCCCCCAAGACTCAATGTACCCAGCCAAGAAAAACACATGGGCAATCAGCGGGTTGTAGGGCTTCGAGGGATGTTTGCCCATGAGCCGCTCCAGCGTCCAGTGCTCCGGCAACTCCCCGGGATTCCACAAAACCAGATGATCCTCGTACACGCTGATCTGGATCGGGATGCCGCTCCCGTAATCCTTGTGAACCACCGCATTCAACAGGGCCTCGCGCAGGCCCGCTTCCGGAAAAGGATAACTCTCGATGCGCTGGGTTCTCTCGTACCGGATCGACGCCTTCAGGTACTTGAAATGGATCAGCTCAAGAGCCGCATCGACCTGCTCGAACAGGTTGCCCTTCACCAAATCCTGATAACGCAGGTCGTGGTTGTTGAAGAAGAACCCCACCTTGATGTACGCCCCAGTGAACCAGCGTTCTGGGTCTTTGCTGAACAATAACGCGGCTGCCCGCTTCAGGTGATCGCCCTCAGTGAGTTGAAGTTTCTCGAAGAGCAGCTCAAGACTTTCTTCAGCCACACTGGGGGCCAGTCGGCCAAACTTCACCCCCTTGGTTTTGAATTTCTGGACGGTGTCAGGATTGCAATCAGCTGCAAGGAAGTTGGGCAACGGCACGTCGTCCCAATGCCTGCCCAGCGTCCGGAGCATGAACTTCTGCAGGGCCACGCCCTTGAGTTCCTGTTTGGTGCTGCCGCTGCGGTAATGGAATTCGCCCCTGTAACTGATGGGGCTGGGATACGGATCAACGCGAATTTCTAGCCAGTCCTTGCCGTGGTCGGAGTGCAGGTTGACCTCGACCACGATGCCAAGGAGGTCGCGCACCTTGTTGGGAATCTCCACGAGCAGGCGCGAGGCATCGGGCAGCCCCACGACTTCGCCGTTGTCATTCTTGCCAATACAGAGGGTGCCGCCCTGCGCGTTGGCAAAGCCGCAAATCCAGCGCAGGTATTCGTCTCGCCAAGTTTGTTTCCACTCAGTTTGCTGGCTCTCTTTCATACGAGCCGGATTCTGCCGGTGAGGAGTTCCTGCATCATCCCCTGTTTGAGGGTGCGGGTCTTGTCCCGCTGCGTTTCCAGAGCGGCGATCTCCGCGTCCATGTCTGAGAGCACTGCGGCGATGGCGGTTTGTTCGGCTTTTGAAGAGGGAATTTCGACTTTGTAAGCAGCAAGCTGTGTCTTTCCAATTTCAAGAAACGTACTCCCACCGCAAAGGCTAATGAACCCCTGCTTTTGTGTCCCCAAAAGGTAATAGAGAAAGTGCACGTCCGTTGCTGCTGTCGGAATGAAGTTCTTAAAACCTTGATTGGTAGAAACGGGAACCACATTGATGGCACATTCGCCGATTGTAGCTCGCGACGTCATCACAACTGAGTGTGGTGGAATCATTTCAGCGGAACTCGCCTTGAGGCCAAGCTCCGTAATAGTTCGAGAGGTTTCGCCCAGATACTTGTGGCCGTTGAGTGCGGTGATGTCTGTAGGAGTGCACCATGGAACTTCACCATCCCAGAAGCGCGGTTCAATCGTGCTTGGAGTGCCGCCACTACGAATCTCAGCCACCTCCCCCAGACGCTTGACCTGCCACTCGCCGGTAAAGCTGGGGAGGCGTTTTTGTCCGGTGAGGAGCTGCTGCATGGCGGCCTGTTTGAGGTCGCGCTTCTTCGCGAGCAACGCCTCCTGCGCCCCCAGCAGCGCATCCACCTCAGAGAGCGCACCCGCGATCGCCCGTTGTTCGGGGAGCGGGGGGAGGTGCATCCGTACAAGTCCTAAATTTTGTTGTCCTACATTCGCTCGAACTGCCCCCTGACCCATTGGGATAATCTGAGAACGGATCACTGGAGCTCGCAAAGCATAGCCAGCGTAAATTGCTTCTATACTGTCGTCTACGGGACGACCGCGGATTACAAAACCACCGAAAACAACACGTTCTATTCCCAAATAGCTTGCGGCCAGAGCTATCTCGTCTTGAGTTTCCGAAGTTCTGTTAAAGACAATATCCCCTTTCCTCACCAAGTAGTTTGAAATTGTCGATTCTGGCAACGTTACCTGACCAGTGATTTCTGGGCCGTAAATATGGGAATATGTGATTGGTTCAAGAACGTTAATAAAACGAACCCCTTGTCCGTATGCTGCTTTGTCGGCATTGACACCATTTCGGAATGTGAAAATTTGATTAAGCCGCTTCACCTCCCAATCCTCCGGAATCACCCCAACTTCGGTTTGCTTGTAGCCTGATTTCATCGCATTCCTCCGTTTTCGGCGGCTTCCTGCAGGGTCAATTCCAGTTCGCGCCGGAGTTCTTCCCGATTGGGGAGATAGAGCTGGTACTTCTGGACGAATAACTGGCTGTTCATCTGGTAGGTGGCGTACTCCACGAGCAGTTCGTCTTTGTGACGGGAAAGAATGATCCCAATCGGCGGGTTATCGCCTTCCGCGTTCTCCTCCGCTGCGAAATATCCCAGATACAGGTTCATCTGCCCGATGTCGTGGTGCTCCACCGCCTTGACTTTAAGGTCAATAAGGACAAAGCAGCGAAGGATGCGGTGGTAGAAAACCAGATCGACGCGAAACGGCGTGTTGTTGATTGGCACGCGGTATTGTCGTCCCACAAAGGTGAACCCTTTTCCTAATTCCAGCAGGAAGGATTGGAGATGGTCACACAGGCGGGTCTCCAGATCGGTTTCGCTGAAAGAGTGCGGTTCGGGAATCTTGAGAAACTCAAAAACAAACGGGTCCCGCAGCAGATCGGAAGGCTGCGCCACGAGCTGCCCCTGCTGGGAGAGTTGGAGGATGGCGTCTTTGTCCTTCCCAGCGGCAAGCCGGAGGAAAAGGGAGCTGCGCTTTTGTCGCTGGAGTTCTTTGACACTCCACTTCTCTGCAATCGCCTGCTTTTCGTAAAACCCGCGTTCAAGGAGGTCATCTATCGCCAGCAATTCGACGTGATGCGACCAGCTTAATTGTCCAGACAGCGTCTGGACTTTTGGGTGGGCCAGATAAAATGCCCTCATCATCATTACATTACTGCGACTAAATCCCTTTCCATGCCGTAGTGTCAGATCGCGACTGAGGTTTTTGATGAGGTTCTTCCCGTACTCCGCTCTCGCCTTTCCGCCCTGTTCAAACTCCACGATGTCATGTCCGATTTGCCAGTAGGTTTCGGCGAGGTGGACGTTGACGGCTTGGGTCGCCCTGACTTGACCGGCGACATACGCCTCTGAGATGCGGCCCAGCAGGTCTGTGTACGCCGGCTCTGCTGTGATTGCTTCACTCATTTGGAAACCTCCTTCGCCTCAAACCGCTAAAATCTCTCAACATTTCGTCCGCCCTCGGCTGTCGCTGAGCGGTTTGCTCGCGTTTTGTCCACTTTCCAGTTCTTTCGTGATTTGTTCGAGGCGAACTCTGAGCTCTTCCTTGGACGGGAGGTAAAGCTGGTATTTGGAAGCAAAGAGATTGGTCTTTTCCGGCAAAGTGAGTTCGACGAGTGCATCGTTTTTTCGGTGGCAGAGGACGATGCCGATGGTGGGGAGTTCGTCTGGCATTTGATGTGGCGGTCGAAATAATTCACATACATCTGCATCTGGCCGAGGTCCTGATGGGTGAGTTTGTCTCGCTTGAGGTCGATGAGGACGTAACACCGCAGCAGGCGGTTGTAGAAAACGAGATCCACGAAGAAGTGGTCGTTGTCGAAGGTGAAGCGTTTCTGGCGCGCCTCAAACAGGAAGCCTTTGCCGAGTTCGAGGAGGAAGGACTCGAGTTGATCGATGATGGCGGCTTCCAAATCCTGCTCGGAATAGTGTGGGCGTTCCGCAAGGCCGAGGAACTCTAGCACGAGCGGGTTTTTGATGAGGTCAGCGGCGCGTTCCACTACCTGACCTTCTGTTGCGAGGCGGCGTATTTCCTCCGTGTCCCGGCTCAGGGCGAGACGCTGGTAGAGGCTGCTTGCGATTTGGCGTTGGAGTTCTCGGACACTCCACTGATTTGCAGCAGCCTCGATTTCGTAAAAACGGCGCTCGTCGGTGTTGTCGAGGGTAAGCAGTTCGACGTAATGGGACCAACCCAGAGGAAATGCCCTCAGCAGTTCGGCACACACTGTTTTCTGGAACTGTGGTCCGTCCGCCATCGAAGAGTCCGACGGCGTGGGACCTTTTTCAACGGGTGTCGGTTGGAGTGTGGGCAACTGGTCCGACAGTGTCGGACTTATGGGGAAAAGGCGATAGAACGAGCGGTAGAGTTTGAGGCGGGTAACGGAGGTGCCTTTGACTCTTAATGGCTTGAGGCGATCTGCCAGGCTGCCAAGCAGGCGGGCGCCGTATTGGGCACGATCTGCGCCCGCCTGTTCGAACACCGTAATGTAATAGCCAAGCAGCCAGTTTCGGGCGACGAGGTGAGAATCAACAGAGCGGACGGCTCGGAAGCAAAGTTCCTCGTGGGCCTGATAGCAGCGGCGAACAAGGTGTTCAAAATTCATTAGCTCGCTCATAGCCGTGCCCCCATTTTCCTCAAATGTTCAGCCACCCGTGCGGAGAGGACATCGATTTCATTGACGATTTGTGGCAGCGGCGACGCATACCGCTCCGCCAGCACGCGGATGCGGCCCGTCAGCGTCTGCGAGACGCGGTCGAGTTCGCCCTGGACGGCGGCGGACAGCGATGCCAGCCATTTGTCTTCCACCACCAGCGTGCGGATGTCGTCGTCGGTGAGCTTGCCATACTGGGCGAGCACCTTCTCCATGAGGGCTTCCTGCGCCGACTTGGCCTGCGCCCCCAGTTCCGTTTCGCGTTCGCAGAGAGCCAAGTATTCGGCGAGTATTTTGCGCTCTTCGGCAGCTTCGGGATCGCCCTTGATCTTCTTCAAACGGGCGGCGGCGGAGGCTTTGGTGAGTTTGTCCTTATCCTCGTCCTTGGCTTCCTCCAGAAGACCGTCCTCGCCGCAATGTTCCTCCACCAGCTCCTCCAACGTCTGCCCGATGGCGGCAGCATCGGCTTCGAGTCGCTCGATCTCCGCTTGTTCCTTTGCAAAATAACGGGCCACCAGCAGGGACGAGGGCAGCAGCTCCGTCTTGTACTTGCGTTTGCCCACGTTGAAGTCGGGTTTGTCCTTGGACTTCTTGCCCTTCTCCTCGACGAGCAACTGCGGTTGCGCCGCTGCACGCCAGCCGTCGGCCACGATCAGATACACATCGTCCTGCATGAACTCGCCCCATTGATCCATGAGGTGCTGGTACACGTCGTACGGGTCAAGCAGGTGGACTTTTCCAAAGGCCTCCAGCAAAGCCTCTGAAAGCGTTTCGATCAGGGCTTTGGGGCGGCAATCGGCGGTCAACCCCTTTAGTTCGGGAAGCCAGCGGTCGCGCCATCCGAAAAAGGTCTGCATGACCGAAGCGTTGAACGCCGTAAACTCCGGATGCCCGAAGATGGCCGTCTTTATGTCACCGGCCGCCACCCGCAACGCGCTGTAGCCCTCGCGCAGGGGCGCGAACAGGCTCGCGCGGACGCTGGGGAAAACGGTCCAGTATTCGGCGAGGGCGTCGATGTCCCGGTTGGGGATGCCGCCATGCAGATGCGCCTCGATGTCCTGCAAATCCTCCGGCTCAGTGCTGTCAATGTAGCGGGGCAGGTTGAGGTTGAAATCGTTTTTGGGATCGCTGATCTCCGCCAGCGGCACCATGCGGGAATAGCGCGGGACTTCGGCCTGTCTGGCGAAGGTGTCCACGATCTTGTGGATGTCCTGTTCGCGAAGCCGGTTCTTATTGCCGTCCTTGATGAACCCTTTGGAGGCGTCGATGAGGAAGACGCCTTTGCGGGAGGCGGCGTCCTCTTTGTCCAACACGATGATGCAGGCGGGGATGCCGGTGCCGTAGAAGAGGTTGGCTGGAAGGCCGATGACTGCTTTGATCAGGCTGCGGGTGAGCAGGTTCTTGCGGATGACGGCCTCCGCGTTGCCGCGAAAAAGGACGCCATGCGGAAGAATGCACGCTCCTTTGCCGGTGGACTTGAGCGAGCGGACGATGTGCAGGAGATAGGCGTAGTCGCCCTGTTTGGCGGGCGGGACGCCGTACGAATCGAAGCGGTGGAACGTGTCGTTGTCGGGATCGAGTCCGGTGCTCCAGCGTTTGTCGGAAAAGGGCGGGTTGGCGACGACGTAGTCGAAGGTCTTGAGGGAGTCGCCGTCTTTGAAGAGGGGGTTGGCGAGGGTGTTGCCCTGTTTGATTTCGGCTTCGGCATGGTTGTGGAGGACCATGTTCATGTAGGCCAGACCGGAGGTGGCGGAGTCTTTTTCCTGACCGTAGAGGGTGACCTTCACGTTCCGGCCGTAGCTGGCCTCGTCGCCGACTTTGAGCAGGAGCGAACCGGAGCCGCAGGTGGGGTCGTAGACGGTGGTGTTGCTGGTGACGGAGGCGTGCCGGATGCGGAGGATGCGGGCCATGATGCGCGAGACTTCGGCGGGGGTGTAGAACTGGCCCTTGCTCTTGCCGCTTTCGGTGGCGAAGTGGCGCATGAGGTACTCGTAGGCGTCGCCCAGAATATCGTCCCCATCGGCGCGGTTTTTGGAGAAGTCGAGGGCGGGATTTTCAAAGATGGCGATGAGGTTGGTGAGGCGGTCCACCATTTCCTTGCCGGAGCCCAGCTTTGTGGCGTCGTTGAAGTCCGGCATGTCGGAGAGCCGGTTCTCCTGCGCGAGCGGGCCAAGGATGCGTTTGTTGATTTGGTCACCAATGTCGGGCTTGCCCTTGAGGGCGACCATGTCCTTGAAGCTGGCTCCTTCCGGGATGGCGATGAGCGCGTCGTCGCGGCCGGCGTACTTGTCGCTGACGTATTTGACGAAGAGGAGCACGAGCACGTAGTCCTTGTACTGGCTGGCGTCCATGCCTCCGCGGAGTTCGTCACAGGTGGACCAGAGGGAGGAATAGAGTTCGGATTTTTTGATGGCCATCGGGGTGAAAGGGGGATGTGGGGGGAGGTTAGTGAATCGGATGTTTGACTGCGAGAAAGACTGGGTTGGAGGGAATTAGAGGAAGGGTGCGGGGTTGCATGGCGGCTGCCGTATTGGAATGACTGCGAGACGCTTTGGGAGACTGAATTGACGCGGTCCTATGCCCCTCCGATTTGGAATGCCGAGTGATTGCTTGGTGAGGACTTTGGGATTCGGCTGAAGCCGTTTTTCTTTACACCATCATCTGGCGTAGTAGGGTGCCGGACCGTCTTACAGATAGAAATCCTCCGAGATTTCAACCCGTCCGCTGCGATGACTTGCGATCGTGTCGGATTCCATGTGCAGGTTGCTGTCATGGTTGGGTCTCTGGGTGGAGCGGGATTTTTCGAATGGACTGAAAGGTCTATCCTACAAAACGCAAGGGGCAGTTAGCTCAGCGGTAGAGCGGCTCGTTTACACCGAGTTGGTCGGGGGTTCGATTCCCTCACTGCCCACCATGCGTGCTTCCGTACGGTCCTTCCGTCTCCGGTTCAAGAGGCGGACACGAATGTCCGCCCTCCGGGTTTTGTGCGAGTGGGGGTTGAGCAGGTGATTGAGGGCGTCAGACGGCGCTGGAGTCGGTTGGGGGCATGCGGGGGATGTCTTTTTTTAGGGGGTTTTGCTCGGGGTTGCCGTGGCGATAGAGGGCGGTCCATTCGGCGAGGCGGCGTCCGAGGATACGGCAGGCCTCCATGGTTTCGGGTTCGCGGGGGGCTTTGGCTGACACAGCACCGTAGTGGAGCGTCATTTTGTTTCCGGAGTAATCGGTGACACCGAAGACGAGGAAACCGAAGTTGATGAGAACGGTGAGGATGGACTGGCAGGCCAGTTCCATGCCGCCCCCCCAGCCGCCAGCGCTGCTGAAGGCGCAGCCGATTTTGCCGTCGATTTTCATCCACTGGGTGCCGGCGACCTCGTCCCAGAACCGTTTCATTTTCCATGAGAGCACGCCCATGTTGGTCGGGCTTCCCACGGCGATTCCGTCGCACCAGACCAAGTCCTCTGCGGTGGCTTCGTCGACGCTGAGCAGGCGTACTTCGGTTTCGGGGATTTGGAGCGCGCCGTCCCGAACGAGTTCGGCCATTTTCGCGACATTACCGGTGTGTGAATCAAAAAGAACGAGGATGCGGTTAGCTGAGGACATGGTTTGATGGTGAGGGATTGGCGGGAGGAATCCAAGGGATGCGGAGCGGGCTTTTGGGAGGAGGGCTCGGGACGTGGGTCGCTTCCGGCGCTGCGGTGGGTTTTTCTGAAGGAGGGGTTGGGGGCGTTTGGATAGGTTGAAAACTGGCATCTGGTGAACGGAGTTTGCGGGAGGGTGGGGAGATGGGCATCGTTCGTGGTTTACCGAAGCCGATGAGTTTTTCCTTTTTGAGTCGGGAGCGGACGATTGCGCCGCCTGGATTTAATCGATGGCTGGTGCCGCCTGCCGCGATTGCCGTGCACATGTGCATCGGGCAGGTGTACGCGTTTAGCGTGTTCAACAAACCCCTGGCTTCGGCGCTGGGGGTTGAAATTACGCGGGTGCAGTTTGCGTATCAGATTGCGTTGATGATGTTGGGCATTTCGGCGGCAGTGTTTGGGAAATGGGTGGAACGGAGCGGGCCTCGTCAAACGATGGTGGCGTCGTGGGCGTGCTTTTGTGGTGGGCTGATTTTGTCAGCTCTAGCGGTGCGTTGGGGGTCGTTGTGGCTGCTTTTGGCGGGGTACGGCGTCGTGGGCGGGATTGGCCTGGGCCTTGGGTACATCGCGCCGGTGTCGACGTTGGTGAAGTGGTTTCCGGACCGGCCGGGGATGGCGACGGGGATGGCGATTATGGGGTTTGGGGGTGGGGCTCTCATTGGGTCGCCACTGGCTCAGGAGTTGATGAAACACTTTTCGGGTCAGGGGCTGGGAGGGGCGGTGGAGACGTTGCTCACGATGGCGGCGGGGTACTCGGTCTTGATGTGGTTTGGAGCGATGCTGGTGCGCGTACCGGCGCCGGATTGGAGACCGGAGGGGTGGGTGCCGCCGGCGGCCACGGCATCCATCACCACGGCGAGTGTTGCGGTGGATGTTGCATGGAAGACGCCGCAGTTTTGGCTGTTGTGGGTGGTGCTTTGCATGAATGTGAGCGCTGGGATTGGCGTGTTGGGGCGTGCGGCAGACATGTGTCAGGACATGTTTGGTGTGTCGGCGGCGATCGGGGCGGGGTTCACGGGCTTGCTCAGTATTTTCAATATGGGCGGGCGATTCGTTTGGTCATCCGTCTCGGATTTCACGGGGCGGAAGACGGTTTACAGCCTCTATTTCGTGTTGGGGGCTGCGTTGTACGCGGTGTTGCCTTACGCGCAGAGGACGCAGAGCCGGACGTTGTTCGTGATTTGTACGGCATTGA
>JBIIXW010000148.1:0-7877 GCA_044347165.1 Chthoniobacteraceae bacterium | reverse complement strand
TGGTGCCGGGGAGGAGGATTTCTGAACCGACGATGTCGGAGGGGAGCATGTCGATGGTGAACTGAATCCGGCTAAATCGCAGGTCGATGGCTTTTGCGAGTGCGTTTACGAGGAGGGTTTTTGCCAAGCCAGGCACGCCGACGAGAAGGATGTGCCCGCCAGTGAGGAGGGCGATGAGAAGGCGTTCAACGACGATGTCTTGTCCGACCACGACCGAGGCGATGCGTTGTCGGATGGATTCTGCGAACGAGAGTTTGGGTAGGGAGGACATGGGGACGGTTGGTGGAGTAAGTGGGGACGCATCGGGGACGCGTTTTGGTTGGCGAAACAGCGCGGCGAGGGCGAAAGGGGGAATGGTTTAGTCGCTGAGCAGGATTGTGGTCCGGGTCAGAACATTAGCAGCGAAAAAAATCCCGGTTGGTTGGAGCCAGACCGGGATGTTTTTGGCCGCCGCTGCGAGGCGCGGCGAAGACGGGGGTGGGAGAGGTGTTGGTTACTGCCAATCTTTCCGGAAGGGCTTCACGATGGCCTTGATGACCGCCCAAAGAGCTTCGACGAGCGGCATGGCGATGTACTTAAGGAGGGGGTTGAAGAGGTATCGCGAGGCGGGGATGGTGGCGTGGACCACGGCGATGCCCAAGATTCCGAGGAGGCAGGTAAGTTTGAAGTTCACGGAGAGTGGCTCGGTCCAAGTGTGCACGGATTCGACAAACGAGGGTGTGACGCTCCCTTTGATTTCGAGGGATTTTGCGGCGGCGCGGAGGTACGGGCTGCTGGTTTCGTAGAGGAGCATGAATCCGAGGAAACCGGTGATGCTTGAGATTGTTTCGAACAGGTTGGGGAATCGTTTGAGGATGGCTTGTGTGAAGTCGCTGAGGAGTCGGAGCACAAAGGAGCCGATGATGACGGCCCAAATCAACAGCCAGTATTTTCGTTCTGCGCGGTCTTGCATGGCGACGGCGTTCACGACGGACTCGAAGCTCATCCAGACGTTGATGACGGTCATGGCGACCACGGTTTGTTTGAAGGTTCCGCTTTGGGAAACGGCGGTTGGCGGATCGTCGTGCGCGAGGTTTTCCGCCATGGAGTAGATGAGGTAGAGGGCAGGGATTGCCATGGCCCAGGGTGCGAATGCGTTGATCCAAAGAATCCCAATGAGCGCGGTGACACGGGCGGCGTAAGCGGTGATGACGCCGATGGTGTAGGCCTTTTGACGATCTTCTTCGCCGAGATGCTCTGCGAGGTCGTCAATGTTGAAGAGATTGTCGACGGAGAAGAGCAGTTCGATCAGGAGAATCGCCATGAGGAGTGGCGCTTTGTCCTGCAGTTCTTGCATGGACGCTGGGAGGACGAGGGCGCGGAGGAATTCGGGATCAAACAAATCGAGCATGGCTTTCGGGACAGGGTTGGGGCGTTGGGCCTAGGTTTGGAGTCGGAAAGGGTTGGTGAGGTGTTTTGGATTGGCGGGGGGGCGTTCGAGTCATCTTTGGTTTTTCTGCTGCAGACTAGCGGCATTTGCTGCGGCGCGAATCTGTGGGGGAGGATTGCGCGGGCAAAGGAACCGTAATGATTTGAACGTCGGGCAACTTACCGTTTGGGGTTGGTGTGTTCAAACGATTAGTGGGAGGTGGGGGCGCGTTTTTGGGTGGCGACGCGCTTGGAATCGTCGGGGAACGTGTAGAATGACGGAGTATGTCCGATCCCTACGTTCACCTTCATCTTCACACTGAGTACTCACTGCTGGATGGGGCGGTGCGGATTCCGGATTTGATGAAGAAGGTGAAGGGCATGGGGATGCCTGCGGTGGCGCTGACCGACCACGGGAACCTTTTTGGAGCGATTGAGTTTTATCAGGAGGCTGAAAAGGCGGGGGTGAAACCCATTATCGGGTGTGAGGCCTACATCACGCCCGGGTCGCATCGTGATAAGTCGGGGGGTGGACGCGAATCAGCAAATCATCTCACGCTGCTGAGTCGGGATGACGAGGGGTACCGAAACTTGGTCAAACTGGTTTCTATCGCCCACTTGGATGGATTTTACTACAAGCCTCGGATTGATAAAGAGTTGTTATCGAAGCATGGGCGTGGGTTGGTGGCGTTGAGCGGGTGTTTAAAGGGGGAAATCAACAGCGCGATTTTGGCGGAGAAGCCAGATGTTGCGATGAAGTTGGCGGCGGATTACCGCGACATTCTTGGAGCTGAGAACTTTTATCTGGAGATTCACAACCACGGGATTGAGGCGCAGTTGAAGTGTAATCGGGAGTTGCTTCGGATTTCGCGGGAGCTGGGGATTCCGATGGTGGCTTCGAATGATGTGCACTTTTTGGAGCGCAGGCATCACGAGGCGCATGACGTGCTCATTTGTATCGGTACGGGTTCGAACGTGGCGGACGATCGCCGGATGCGGTATGTGCCGGAGTTGTATTTCAAGACGGCGGAGGAGATGGGCGAGTTGTTTCGGGAGTTTCCGGGGGCGGTCCGGAACACGTTGGAGGTGGCGGAAAAGTGCAACGTGAAGATTGAGTTCGGTGTGCCGAAGTATCCCAACTACACACCGCCGGAGGGAATGACCCAGAACGGTTACCTGCGGAGTATTTGTGACGCGGCGTTGGGGCGCAGGTATGGAGCTGAGGCGGAGTCGGCGGTGGTTCAGGAGCGCTTGGAGCGTGAGTTGGTGCTACTTGAGAAGCAGGGGTTTGTGAACTATTTCCTGATTGTTTGGGATTTCATTAACTGGGCGAAGTCGCAGGGGATTCCGGTTGGGCCGGGACGCGGCTCGGCGGCGGGATCGATGGTGGCGTATTTGATGGGCATCACGGATATCGATCCGTTGAAGTTCAAGCTCTTGTTTGAGCGATTTTTGAATCCGGAGCGGGTGAGTCCGCCGGATATTGATGTCGATTTCTGTCAGAACCGCCGAGGTGAGGTGATTGATTATGTGCGTCAGAAGTACGGGGAGCGTGCGGTTTCGCAGATTGTGACTTTTGGCACGTTGGGGGCGAAGTCGGTGGTTCGGGATGTGGGACGGGTGATGGGGCTGAGTTTGGGGGACACGGACAAGTTGGCGAAACTGATTCCGGCGGAGTTGGGAATCACGTTGGCGGGGTTTGACAAGAAGAATAAGGAGACGGGTCAGGTGGAGCATGTGGATGGGGCCATCGACAAGAATCCTGATTTGCGGGCGATGGTGGAGGGGAACCCAGATTTGCAGCAGTTGTGGGAGTATGCGTGCACGCTCGAGGGGCTAACGCGGGGGACAGGGGTCCATGCGGCGGGGGTGGTGATCAGCGATCGGGATTTGTCGGAGTACGTGCCGCTGACGCGGGCGAATGATGGGTCGATTACGAGTCAGTACTCGATGGCGCCGTTGACGGATTTGGGGATGTTGAAAATGGACTTCCTCGGGTTGAAGACGCTCACGGTGATTCACGACGCGGTGACGCTGATTCATCGGAAAGAACCGGAGTTTGACATTAGTCAAATACCGCTGACGGATCAGCGGACGTTTGACTTGTTGAATCGCGGGGAAACGGTGGCGGTGTTTCAGTTGGAATCGGAGGGGATGATGAAGACGTGCCGGAAGTTTGATGTTCGGGACATTGAGGACATCAACGCGATTCTCGCTTTGTATCGGCCGGGTCCGATGGACCTGATTGACGAGTATATTGCGCGGAAGAAGGGGGAGAAGAAGGTGAAGTATCCGCATCCGTTGTTGGAGAAGGTGGCGGCGGAGACGTACGGAATTTTTGTGTATCAGGAGCAGGTGATGCAGGCGGCGCAGGTTTTGGCGGGGTATACTTTGGGTGGGGCTGATTTGTTGCGGCGTGCGATGGGGAAGAAGGACAAGGAGAAGATGGCGAAGGAGCGGGAGAAGTTTTTGAAGGGGTGTTGGGAGGTGAACCAGATTGACGACAAGAAGGCGAACGAGATTTTCGATTTGCTCGAGAAGTTTGCTGGGTACGGATTTAACCGTTCGCATTCGGCGGCTTATGCGTGGGTGAGTTATCAGACGGCGTTTTTGAAGGCGAACTATCCGGCGGAGTTTATGGCGGCGGTCATGAGCAACGAGGTGGGGAAGACGGACAAGATCAGCGTGTTTGTGGGGGAGTGTCAGCGGATGGGGATTCCGATTTTGGCGCCGGACGTGAATCGGAGTTCGCTGAAGTTTGCGCCGGAGCGTCGGGAGGAGGGGGAGGTGATTCGGTACGGCGTTGCGGCGATCAAGAACGTGGGGGAAGCCGCGATGGAGGTGATGGTGGCGGAGCGGGAGCGGGGTGGGATTTTCAAGGGGTTAGCGGATTTTTGTTCACGGTTGGACTCGAAGAAGGTGAATCGAAAGTCGATTGAGAGTTTGATTAAGTGTGGGGCGTTTGATTGGGCGGGCGTTCGGCGTTCGGATTTGTTTGGGCAGTTGGATGAAGCGTTGTCGGCTGCGGCGACGATTCAGCGGGATCGAGTGGCGGGGCAGGCTTCGTTGTTTGGGGAGGAGCAGTCTTTCTCAGCGGCGCCGGTGGTGCGCGAGGGTGGCGGTGTGGGTGCAGGGCCGGATTGGTCGCTGCAGGACTTGTTGGGGTTTGAGAACGAGTTATTGGGTTTTTATGTGACGGGGCATCCGTTGGATGAGTATCGGAAGGAGTTGGAATCGGATAAGTTCGTGAAGATTTCGGGTCTGGTGAATGTGGAGAATGGGGGTGTGGTCACGATTGCGGGGCGGGTGAATACGATGGAGAAGCGGTTCGCGAAGAAGTCGAACAAGCCCTACGCGATTATTCGGTTCGAGGATTTGACGGAGAGTATGGAGATCAGTTTTTTCGGGGACAGTTTTGCGAAGTTTGGTGGGCAGTTGGAGGTTGGGAAGGTGTTGGCGATTACGGGGAAGGTGGAGAATCGGGACGAGGTGGTTCGGTTGATGGCCCGGGAGGTGAAGCCGGTTCGGAAGCCGAGGGCGATGGAGGCGGTGGTGCTGGACTTGACGGGTGACGGTGTTGCTGAGGTGGATTTGGAGCGGATGTATGCGGTGTTGGCTGATTTTCCCGGGCGTCGTCCGGTGGTGTTGAGGATGCGGAATGGCGCGGGTCGGACAGTGCGGGTGGTGCCGGGTGACGGGTTCGGGGTGGAGTGGTCGGGGGCTTTGCAGGCGCGGTTGAGGGAGGCGGTGCCGGTGTTGACGGGGTTATGAGTGGGCGAAGCGCTGATTGGGACGCGGAAGCAAATGAGGCTTGAGGGTGGGGGGAAATGACGAAGGATTGAACCGCCTGGCGACGGGCAAAAACCGTATGGAATGGTATTACGAGACAGATGGTCAGCCGCAGGGTCCGGTGAGTGTTGAGGAGTTCCTCGAACGGGTTCGGGAGGGGGTGATTGGGGAGGAGACGTTGGTTTGGCGGAAGGGGATGGTGGATTGGATGGAGTACGAGACGGTTTCGGATGCACCGCGCGTGGCGGTGGTTCCTCCTTTACCCATGGCGCCTCCGGCGTCGCCGTCTGAGGGGGTTGGCGAGGGGGCGGATGCGGCGGGCCTGGCGCGGGAGGAGGGGGATGGACCGGCTTGGGAGCGGGACGCTGGGGTGCAGAACGTGTTCGCGCGGTTGGGGACGACGTGCGCGGAGGTGATGATGGATACGGAGCGGTGTTTTCGCACGTTGCGTCGGCGTGGGAATCTGGGGGCGGCGATTGCGTACAGCGTGATTGCGCAGGTGATTGGGTTGCTATTTTTTGCGGGCGACCTTTGGGTTGGTATTCGGAATCGCGGTTTGGAGTTGGTGCTTCGCGATGTGTTGCCTCGGCAGGTTGAGGTGGATATGGCCCAGCGTTTTTTGGCGGAACGGATGTCTTCACCGGGGTTTGCGGTGCTGATTTTGGCGGGTTTCTTGTTGGTGAACCTGGTGCTGATTCCGGTTCAGTCGGCCCTCATTTCTGGGTTGTTGCATTTGAATCTCCGGATGATCGGGATTGCGCGGCATCCGTTTGAAACGACGTTTCGGGCGGTCAGTTATCTGAACGGGTCGGTGACGGTGATTGGGATTATCTCCTCGGTAACTTCGATGCTGGCGATTGTGCTGGGAAAGAGCCCGTCGGTAGCGGCGGCTTTGATTGGGGTTGGGGGGATGATGTGGATGTTGTTTGTGGGGGTGACGGCGATGTCAGAAACGCACGGGGCTTCTCGGGGGCGAGTGGCGGTGGCGCTGTTTCTGATTCCGTTGGAGGTTTTGCTGTTGGCGTTGGTTCTGGCGTTGGTGATTCCGCTGGTGATGGCCGTTACTGGAGGGGTGAGTTTTGGGGGGTAGTTGTGCCGGGTGGCGAGTGTGCTGAGTTCCGGAACGAGGTTCCGAGCGTTTTGGTTGCGTACAGAGAAACGGCGGATGGTTGGTTGGGCGGGGTGTCAGGGATAAGGGCTGGAAATGGGGGGGGAAACCTGAGCACGATTGAGGGGTTGAATAAGGAGCCATGACGAACCACGACTACATCTCTCGGAATCCGCTTTGCGGGGGGAACCCTCAGCGCGGCACTCATGGGCGCCAACGAGGCGTCATGGCTGGATTTGGCGCGCTGTTGAGTCTGTTGATGGGGATTGGGTTGAGTGGGTGTCAGGATTTTTACGGGGATGTTTATGCCTACAAGCGGTCCTATTTCGTGCCCTATGAGCGGATTGAAGCGGAGCGGTTGGCGGAGGAGCGAGCGAAGCGTGATGCGGAGAAAGCGAAAGACGACGCAACGCGGATGGCGGCGGAGGGGTTGATGAATGCGCCTGCTGCGGCACCGATGCAGCAAGGTGGGGGAGGTGTCGGCGCGATTCCGGGGCTGGATCCGATTCCGGGATTGTAGGGCGGGGTGTCCAGCGGGAGGAACGCTGGAGTGTGGATGTGTTTAGTTTCTTGATGCGTTATGTCCTCTGAGCCGGCCGCCTTGCAGGGTGCGATTCACGCGGAGGTGCACGTGTTTGTTGGGCATGTGCATGTTACGACTTATGCGGTGCCGCCGGGCGAGTATTTGATTGGGGCTGATCCGAGTTGTCACTTGCGCGTGGAGGCGGAGGGGATGGAGCCGATGCATGCGCGACTCATTTTCAAGGGGCATCGGGTGTTGGTTGAGCCGTTGGAGGATGGGGGCACGGTGTTCATTGAGGGAGAGCGGGTTCACTTGGCGACTCCGCTGCAGCCGGGCACAGAGATGCACATTGGGGGAGCGCGCCTGTGCCTGTCTTTAACGGAGGCGGCGTTGCGGTTTATTCGGGAGAGTTTGTCGGACCCCACCTTGGGGTTGGAGGCGGCGAAGTCGGAGTTGAGTGGGGAGCGGTATCGGGTGATTGGGACGGTGGGTCAGGGGGGAATGGGGATTGTTTTGAAGTCGTTGGATCAGCGGGTTCGGAGGAATGTGGCGGTGAAGATGTTGAAGGGTGGGGCGGCGTACTCGGGGGAGAATCTGATGCGGTTCATTGCGGAGGGTCAGCTCACGGGGGAGTTGGAGCATCCGAATATTGTTCCGGTGTACGACTTGGGGTTGGACGGGGACGGGCAGGCGTACTACGCGATGAAGTTTGTGGATGGGGTCACGTTGCACAGCGTGTTTGATGGGTTGCGGGCGGGGGATGAGGCGATGCGTGTGCGGTTCACGTTGGCGGAGTTGCTGACGATTTATCAGAAGGTTTGTGATGCGGTTGCGTACGCGCATTCGCGCGGGGTGATTCATCGCGATTTGAAGCCGGGCAATGTGATGATTGGGGAGTTCGGTGAGGTGATGCTGATGGATTGGGGGTTGGCTAAGCGTGCGGCGGAGCCGGTGCCAGCGGATAAGGCGCCGACGCTGTCGGGGGAGGAGATTGCGGAGGCGGTTGGTGCTGGGGTGCGTACGCCGAAGGCGGGAGGTGGGGAGGTGAAG
>JBIIXW010000147.1:0-7888 GCA_044347165.1 Chthoniobacteraceae bacterium | reverse complement strand
AGATTCCCCGTCACTCACCCTCCCCCAGGTTCCTTCCGAGGTCCGCCAACCCGCCCCCCCACGCCCCACCCAACGACACCCACCTGCCAACCCATCACCCTCTGCGAAAACTTCATGTCAAAACAGGTATACCCCCACTCGGCACCTCCCCGCGACCTCCCTTTTTCTGGCTAAACCCCTACTTCCTCGTTGAACTTGTCCCCCCCCGACCCGCCATGCACCCCACCCCTTGGACCGTTCAAGTCAGCCTGAGTTCCACCCTCCTCGGCCGATTCCCTCTCACGCAAGGCACGCATCTCATCGACCGACACCCCGATGCGTCCATCTCCATCCCAAACCTCCCCCCAGAAGCAGCGCCCATCACCTTCCACATCGAGGACGACTTCCTCACGTTTGCCCCCTCCCCTAAGGCGTGCCCGCAACTCGCCAACGGAACCGATCTCGCCCCTCATGCCCGAATCCCGCTGCCACAAATCATTTCCATCGGCCCCGTCGAACTAAACTTCACCTCGCATCAGAACCCAACCAACCAAAGCGCCCATATCGCCATCACCATCCCTGCATCACGCCCCCTCTCCGAATCAACTCCACCCCGCCCTCTCCAACCCTCCGCGCTCTCCGACGTCGCCATCACCATCCCCGCCGGAAAACCCCTCCCTCCGAGATCCGTCGCCGAATCCGCTGCAAACGCACCCACCATCGTTCCAACCGGTCACTCCCGCGGATTTGTCCCCCTCACCCCCTCACCAAAACGCTCCGCCGAACAGCAAACCCTCACCGCCGATCACGAGTACCGCATCGAAAAAGAAATCGCGCGCGGCGGCATGGGCGTCATCTACGAAGGATCCGACCACACCCTGCAACGATCCGTCGCCGTGAAGGTCTCCTCCCTCGCGGGCCATAACGGAGACCCCCGCTTTAAACAAGAAGCCGAAGTCCTCGCCGCACTCGCCCACCCCAACATCGTTCCCATCCACAGCTTTGGCACCGACTCGAACGGAAACCCGTTCTACAGCATGAAGCTCATCAAAGGCCGAACCCTCCAAGCCATCATCGACTCCCTCCGCACCGACCCGGCAAAAGCCTCCGCCGAATACCCCCTCACCAAGCGCTTATCCATCTTCCGCAAAGCCTGCGACGCACTCTCCTTCGCCCACAACCAAGGCTTCATCCACCGGGACATCAAGCCCGATAACATCATGGTCGGCGAATATGGAGAAGTCCTCGTCATGGATTGGGGCCTCGCAAAACGAATCGGCGCCGCCGAACTCCCCTCCGGAAACTCCAACCCCTCCGCTCCACGGGACGCGTCGTCGTCTTCCCTCGGAATGACGCTCGAGGGTGACGTCATCGGTACGCCCCAATACATGGCCCCCGAACAAGCCGAAGGCCGAATCGCCGACATCGACGAACGGAGCGACCTCTACTCGCTGGGCGGAATCCTCTTTGCCCTCCTCACCCTCCGCCCCCCCATTGAAGGAACCTCCGTCAACGAAGTCCTCGGAAACGTCAAAAGCGGTCGCATCAGCTCACTCACCACGCGGAAATCCAAAGCCACCACCACCCAACACACAAAACTCCGCCCGCTCGACCACACCATCCCCGAAGCGCTACGCGCCATTACCCTCAAGGCCCTCGCCTTCCGTCCTGAAGAACGCTACGCATCCGTTCAAGCCCTCGCCTCCGACGTCGACGCGTTCCAAAACGGCTTTGCAACCCAAGCCGAACAAGCGGGTTTCTTTCGCCGAACAGCCCTGCTCATCAAACGGCACAAAGCCATCTCCGCCCTCCTCTGCCTGCTCCTCGTCGGAGGCGTCACCTTCACCCTTCGCCTCGCTGCCAGTGAACGCCACGCCATTGCTGAACACGCTCAAGCCCTTCGCGCCAGCGCCAACGCCACCATCGCCCTCGCAGAGGTCGCTGAAGAACGCCTCGAAGGCGAACGCATGCAAGATCTCCTCGAAACCATTCCGAAAAACCTCCGGTCGCAGCCGTGGAACTACCTCTGGAACCGCCTGCATCCGTTCACTCTCTCTGTCGAATCTGCCTCCTCGGCACGATGGGTTTTCGTCCAACCTCACCCCGCAAAACCAAACGTCTTCCTTGCACTCCAAAGCCACGGACTCCTCTCCGAAATCGACGCCGAATCAGGAACAACCGCCTCCGTCTTCGATTGGAAAGCAAACATCAAAAGCGCCCTCGCCGTCGCAACCAACAAAGACGGTCACCTCTTCGCCTTAGCCAAAACCAGCACAAAATCCGGAGGCCCTAGCACCGACATCATCATCGTCGCCGCCAGCAATCCTGACCCCAAAAAACCCATCAGCCAGTTCACGGTGCCCTTCACCGTCGGCCCCTTTTCCGGATCACGCTTCGGCATGCTATTAAGCCGTGACGGCAAACATCTCATCCTCTCCTCTTCTCAAAAACTTCGAGAAACCAATACGTACTCGATTCAGTCGCACGATGTCGCAACTGGAAATATCGAGTGGTCCACCCCGTCAGAAAACAGCTCGTTCATTGACATTACCCCCAACGGGACCCTGCTCGCCCTCACCGAAAAAGAGGGCATCCGAAAACTCGATCCAGAATCCGGATCACCATCCACCCTCCTCGAGCAAGCCCCCTTCCCTCAAACCGTCGCAAACCGCATCCTCATCACCGCCGATCTCGACTGGGAACGCATCCTCACCTTGAAAGGAACAAACATCGTCCGCTCCGTCGCATTAAAGGATGGAAGCTCGCTCCTCGCCCTGCCCATCGGATCCGAAGCCAGTCAACTTCAGTCCCTCGCTGTTGACCGTCGGGGCCACCTCTGGACCGCTCGCCGTCTCTCCCGACAATCAAGCGCACTCGAAAGTTGGGATCGCGAGGGCAAACCAGAAATGGGTTATCCGCTCCTGAGTGGCAAACAGGGCTCGTGGCAAATCACCCCACACACCCTCTCCGACCACCTCTGCCTCACCAAGGACTCCGACCTGCACATCGTCCGACTCGGCGTCACTCCGAAAATGCAGCAAGCCACGCAGAGACACCCTGTTCACCTGAGTGCCTTCATCCAAAATCCCGAGAATAAGCAGTCCGCCTTCATCAACTCGCGCGACAAACAACTGTTTTTCCGAATCGAGAATCCCGACTCCACCACCCCCCAAGCAGAACTGCCGCTTCCCGATTTGTCCGCTGAAGCCGCCCGTAAGACAGCTCTTCTCGCAAACCAAAACTCGACGGTCTTCACCCTCATTCAAGACGCCCAACAGCGCCCAAAATGCACGGTCATTCGTTACCAACTCCGCGACGGAGTCCCCTCCGAAGAACGACGTGAAACACGGGATTTTCCCGCGTGGTGGGGCAAAGCCCTCGTCACGGATGCAACGGGAAAATACGCGTGGACCGGCCAATCCGTTCTCAACCTTGAAACCCTCGAACTCGAAAGCGAGCTACAACCCGGCAACCTGCGATTTGAAGGAGACTCCCCCGAACGCATCGCCGGCATCGCAACATGGACAGGCCCCTCACAAGTGGTTCAAGTCATGTCCGTTTTCGAAACCGATGACCCCGAGGACGACGGATGGCACGATGTCCTCGCCGCAATCGAAATCCCCAGCGGCCGCATCCGAAAAATCGAGTCCGCCCCCTCCGCTGCCAGTCTCTCGTCCTCACCTGACGGACGTTGGATTGCCGAGGCGGGCTTCGACCGACGCGTCCGAATCCGGAGCGCGGACACGCTCGAAGTGGAACGCGAGTTCCTTGTCCATGAGGGGCGCGTACGCAGAGTCATCTGGCATCCCACACGGCCTGCTCTGTTCACACAAGGGGACGATCGGCGCATCAAAATAATTCACCCCGAAACCGGCGCAGTCATTGAAGAGATGTGGAGCGCAAAACCGATCTCCGGAAACATCAAACTCTCCACGGACGGTTCCCGCATTTTCCTAACGGTCCCCCCCACCACCCTGACTTGGGAACCCACCATCTTCATGCCTTAGGCGTGAGGGGATATACGCGCTACTCCCCTTCCTTCAGACACTCCCTCCGAATCCGCAACAGTATACCTTCCAATCGCTTGTAATACTCCGCATCCCCTAACTCCTCGCGCATCCCGCGCACCTTCTCAATCTCAGCTTCCAAATCATCCCGCAACCGACGCTGCGCCTCGCTCATGCTGCGCTCACCCGCCGATTCCACTAGGACCTTCCGGTCAAACCCGAGTGCCCCTCCATCAGCAGCCTCCCAACGTCCCCCGCGCCGCTTCACCCCGTCAATCCGGCGCGCCTTCCCCGACTCGTCCGCCCATACCGCGTGCTCCGTCAAAATGCGCCCCTTCTCCTCATACCAATCCCGCGTGCGGCGCGTCGCATAAAGCGCGGCCTCAAGCAGACTCACCTGCTGGTCCCCATCCTCGTCCGCCTCCTCCCGGCCCCACGCCTCCGCCAAAAAACGCCCAAACCGAATCCGGTTCTCCTCCCCCGCGGTCGCCGCCCCGCTCAAAACCAGCCGCCCCTTTCCCGACAATGCCTTCACCATCGCCCCGCCCGACGAAAAACCCAACACCGATACCACCGGGCCGTTCCCCACCTCAATCCATCCCCTAATCTCACTCCCCGAAACATCACCCCCGCGCAACGCAAAATACCCGTCCTCGCGACGCGCATACCCGTGCCCCTCAAACACCAACCACAACGCCCCCCCCGCACGCCGACCCGACTCCACCGCCGCACGAACCTCCGCCTTCACCGCCCCTTCCCCGCGCCCCAACACCGCCACCTCCAACCCCGCACGCTTCCCAGCCTCCTCCCAAGCCCCACAAACACGCCCAATCTCCTCTCCCATCTCATCCGTCCCCGGCAACCCCGCCACCACCACCAAACGCCCTCGTTCCTCCGCTACCAAACGAGTCCCTCCGATAGCCAACCAAACCGCACAACCCAACATCAGTAATCGCTTCATGATCAGAACTCTCGATTAACAATAACCCTTCCGCCGACGCAACATCCACTCGCCCACCAAACAACCCAGCGCCACCCCAAAATACAACGGATGATGCCAAACATCCGTCACCCGACGCTCCCGCGAAATCCGTGGCAACGAAGCAATCCTTGACGCCAACTCCCCCACCGAACCAACCGCCACCACACCACCGCCCGTCGACCGACACCCCTCCTCCAAACCGCCCACCGCCATCGGAGCCACATGCTCCCATCCACCGGCTTCCGCCCAACCCGTCCGAACACGCCCCACCTCAACCCCACCCGCTTCATTCGCCACCACTTCCGCCTCCCATTCCCCCGCTCCACTCCCCGGAATCCAATCCACCGCATACCGCCCCGGTTCGCCCTCCGCCTCCGCACGCAACGCCACCACCGCCGCATCGTCCCCACCGCGCGGACGAATCAATACCCGCACCTCCGCGTCCTCCAAGGCTTCCGCCTCCTTGCCCACCACACGAACCCGAACACGCACGGCATCTGCCCCTGTTCGTGACTCCAATGCAACATCCACACGCCCAGGCACCTCAGCCGTACTCCATCGCACTGCCTGCCGCCAAAATCGCGTCAACTCCTCCGTCCTACCCGCATCGCCCAACGCCCAGTGATACGCGTCTCCCACCAACATCGCCGCCGAGCGACCACGCCCCGAACGCTGCGTCACCAGCGCCGGCACCGATCCTCCATCACCCGCCCGCACCGTCGCCAACACCGACGCCGCCGGCTTAATCCCCGTCACCCGATTCACCAAATCCAACGCAGGCAACCTCGCAAGCGCCCCCGATTCATCCGCCTCCGCTTTATGCCGACGCAGCCATGTCTCAAACATCCCCTCCCGCGTGAGCTCCCACCGAAACGGTCCTACCGCACCGGACGCACTCTCTGCCACAACCCCACCCAACCAAACCGGTAAAACCGACTCCAATGCCGTCCCACGCCACGCCCCTCCCTCGAAACTTTCCTCCCCCCCCATCACAAACAATGTCCCTCCACGATCGGTCACAAACCGTTGCATCAATCGAACTTGTTCTGGCGAAAAACCCTCAGCCTCAACGGCGTGCAAAAACACCGCTTTGTACTCAAACAACTCTGCCGCCGTCCGAGGAAACCCCTCCTTCAACTCGTCCGAACCCTCCACATTCAACCGAATGTTCACCGCCTGATCGTACCGCTGCACGTCGTCGTCCTTAGCACCAAACCCCCGAAACAACGGATTCACCCCCTCGCCCCCACGCCCCTTGAACGCAAACCGCGGCTCACGTCGCGCAATCCGAATCACTCCGCGCCACTGCAACTCCCCATCCCCCTCCAACGCCCTCCGCAACGGCGGAAACTCCCAGTTCGGTCTCCCTCCCATGTACAACACCCGATGCGGTCCCTCCGGACGCACCACCGCAACCACACGGCTCATCCGCTCAGGCACCAACCCCTTCTCATCCCCTTCACGAAGCGACACACCCACTCGATAAAACGACACCCCCGGCGGAACTCCCTTCAACGCGAGATGCACCGCCCGCTCCTCCGCGTTCCTCTGAATCATCACCTCCTCCTCAACCACCTTCGCCGCAGGCGCATCCGACGCAAGACGAACCCCACCTGAGAGACGTTCCGCCCGAACCAAAAACTTGCACCCCGCAACCCCACGCGTGTCCACCGACGCAACCAGGCCCACCGGCGAATCCTCAAATGGAGAAACCCGAACCCGCACTCCACTCAACTCCACCCCACGCCCAAGAGCCACTTCACCAAGCGGAACCGCAAACACCGGAAGACCATGGTCCCCACGCAAATCCATCGCCGGAAAACGTCCGTCTGTGAACATCACCACCGCTGCTGGACGATCCACTCCGGACATTTCACCGACTCGCCGCAACGCATCTCCCGCAAACGATCCGTCCTCTTTCATCGCAAGCATTTCCGGACCCGAAACCGATCGCACATCCCGATGAAACGCAAATATTTTCACACGAAAAGCCGACTCCAAATCTCGCAACCAGCCCGCCGCACCGCCCTGCCAAATCCGGTTCAACTGCACCGCAGGACTCTCCCCCTCACCCTCGCGAATGGCCATGCTCGAGGAATCATCCAGTAACACCACGACCGCCTGATCTCTCGATCGAGGCTCCTCTCTCACACGGCGAGGCTCGAGGAGGGAAAGCACCAGCAACGTCAACGCTCCCATTCGAAGACCAACGAGCATCCAGGATAGACTGCCTCGCCACGGCCTTGCCGCGCGAAGCGTCAGAACCGCGCCGATGACCCACACAATACCCACCCCCCAACCCCAGCGAAGATCCCCAAACTGCCAACCGTTCGCACCCTCCATCATCGCCCGCCTCCCAACGCATCATAATAGCGTTTAACCGCTTCCTCAAATCGACGCGGCACCGGATCCCGATCGACCGGTCCCATCGCCCGCTTCTCCGCCGAACGCGCCAACTCCGCAGAAACCGCGTCCTGCACCTGAGCCAACGGACGCATCAACCCTGCCTCAATCCGCTCCGCCGTCTGAACCCGACCTTGGCGTTTCACCTCGCTTCGCAATGTCTCAATCTCTTTTTGCGCCCGTGCAATTTCACGCCGAACCCGAGGCGCGTCCACGCCCGCCTCAAGACGATCCAACTGACGCAACACATCCGTCAAAACCCGCTCCGCCGGAACCCCGTCACCGCCTCCCCAGAGACTCCCCGATCGCAACCCCGCCTGAAGCCCCCCCATCCGATCCCTCCCCCCGCTACCCCCCTTCTGCGAGCCCTCCCCCTTCTGCGTGCCTTCTCCCTTCTGCGAGCCTTCTCCCTTCTGCGAGCCTTCTCCCTTCTGCGAGCCCTCCACCCTCTGCGCACCTTCCCCCTTCTGCGAGCCCTCCCCACTCTGCGCACCTTCCCCCTTCTGCGAGCCCTCTC
>JBIIXW010000038.1:0-24575 GCA_044347165.1 Chthoniobacteraceae bacterium | reverse complement strand
TGACGGAGGGGAAGGTGCAGGAGGTGACTGCGGTTCATTTGCGCGGGAGTTACTTGACGCTGGGTAAGGAGATTCGGCGTGGGGTGCCGTTGGTGATGGGGGGAAAGTTGGGGGCGATTGCGGGGGGAGCGAGCGGTCGGTTGGAGTTGGCTGAATGGATAGCGTCGCCGGAGCATCCGTTGACGGCGCGGGTGATGGTGAACCGCCTGTGGCGTTGGCATTTTGGACGTGGTTTGGTGGGTTCGACGGAAAACTTTGGGGTTTTGGGGGATAAACCAACCCATCCTGCGTTGTTGGATTGGTTGGCGAGTGAGTTGGTGGAGCGTGGGTGGAGTTTGAAAGCGATGCATCGTTTGATGATGAGTTCGGAGGCGTACCGTCGGGCATCGAGTTATCCGCAACGGATGGCGTCTCCTTCGGATGGGGAACGTTTGAATCCAAGGGTGTTGGATCCTGAGAATCGGCTATGGGGTCGTGCGGATATTCGGCGATTGGAGGCGGAAGCAATCCGTGACTCGTTGTTGGCGGTGAGTGGGCGTTTGGATTTGTCGCTGGGCGGTAAGACGGTCCCGTTAAAAAATCGCGAGTTTGTTTTTAATCACACCTCGAAAGACGCGACGAGGTATGAGATGACGCGACGTTCTTTGTACATTCCAATCATTCGGAACAACTTGTACGAAATGCTGGAGCAGTTTGATCATCCCGATCCGACCACTCCTACAGGAAACCGCAATGCCACGATCATTGCGCCGCAGTCACTGATTCTGATGAATGCGCCTTGGGTGAGGGCGAGTGCTGAGGCGTTAGCTGGGCGGGTTTTGGAGGGGGGCGGTACGTTAGGTGAGCAGGTGGACGAGATTTATCGGCGCGTTTACGGAAGGCGTCCCGGTTTGGAGGAGCGAGAGAGAGCTCTCCGGTTTGTGGAGATTCAGGAGGAGCGGGAAGGGGGGAATGGGATGCCGATGCTTGCTCACAGCCTGATGGCGGCAAACGAGTTTAGCTACCTGAGGTGATCTCGCCGGACCCGCATTTTTGTCAGCGAGTAAACCTCGGGGATGGGTTGCTGTTGTCGCTCCGCTGGAGGTACGCACCACTGAATGGTGTTCAATGAACTTTCCAGATTTCGATGTCGTCAATCCAGACGGTGGCGGGGATGAGGAGGCTGAACCAGCGTTTGGCGGGGTGCGCGAACCCCGGGGAGCGGTGGGTGAGGAGCGGAGATCCGTCCACGGAGAGGCGCATCTCATCCCCCTCGGTGATGAGCACGACTTCGTGCCAGTCGGTGCCCGACCTCCAAGGGATACTGCGCTGTTTGGTCTTCAGGAGTGAATCAAGATCGTCCGGAAGATTCTCACGCCTATCGAGATACGGTTGTCGCTTTGCTCGAATGGACAAGTCCATCACGCCGGTTTTCCAGTCCATGAGCGTGGCAGAGCCGGAGGTGAGGTTGGCGTAGCAGAGGTGTCCGGCGTGGATTCCTTTTGCCTCTCGGTCAACGAATCCGAACTGGAGGGATTCGTTGGGGGAGAGTCCGGGAAACCGGAATCGGAAACGGACGCCGCCATCGGTGAATCCGGCCTCGTGGTGGATGTGAGCGGCGTGTCCGGCTTCTTTGCTGGCGGAGGAAACTTTCAGGATGCCTTGGTCGAGATCCGCCATTTTGATGTGAGGCACGCGGTCGGCAGTGGCGCTGTTCCAGCCGTTGCCTATGGCCTTCGCGAGATTGCCATCTTCCTCGCGGGCAAACGTATCGTGGAAGATGCGTTGTCCTTTGCTGGTGAGCCACAGGGCGTCGGGAGAGTCCGCTGCGGACGCGGAGACGACGAGGACGCTTGCGGAAAGGAGGGAGGAATAACGGCGGTGGCGCATGAGCGGGCTATGGGTTGGGACGGGTCGCGTGGAGTTCCTTTAGCATTTCGAGGAGTGCTTCGGTGAGAATGCGGGATGCGTCTTCCTGAACGTTGTTGGTGCCGAGCCATGTTTCGTAGCCGCCGAGGCGATGTTGTTCAACGGTGGGAAGGTAGCCATGGCGACCGTTGGCGAGGCCGACGACGACGGTGTGTTGGAAGGGGCTACGTTTTTTGAGTTCGAGGCCCATTTCGACGAAGGCTTCGAACGGGATGCCGCAGAGGGCGGTGTCGCCAATTCGGATGGCTTGCAGCTTCACCGTGAGCGACTCGTCAGTGCGTTCTGATGCGCGAAGGGTGCTATGGGCGTAGTTTTGGGCTAGGCGAGGGAGTTGTTCGATAGCGTCCTTTGCTTTTACCGCGAGGAAGGACTTTGCTTGGGCGACGTCTTCTTCGGAGGGGCGACGGTATTTCAGAGGAACATTCCGCTCGGCCATGGCGATTTGGACATCGCTACGGTGGCGCTCAATTTTGCGGAGGGCGGTCCATGCGGCGTCAGCGGTTTTTTGGGCGACGATACGGATTTGTTCGAAGGGTTCGCGTGGGGGGCGGGTGATGCCGAAGGGGATGTTGTTGATATCGCCGGATGCTCCGTTGGAGAGCATGGCGACGAAGTTGGCGGGGTTCCCGACGCGTGAGGGGAAGACGCGCGCGAACTCGCCGAAGTAGTCGGCGGAGATTTGTGACTTTGGTGATCCGCCAACGTAATGGAGCGCGTAGTTGGCGTAGAGGGCGAGCGGGTGGCGTTTGGTGTCTTGGAGGGAGAGGATGTTGACGTCGGGATCGGTGGGACCGGCGGGGCGATCGAGGACGTCGGGGCTGGTGCCTGGGTTCATCTTGACGGTGTCGAGTTTGCCGAAGGGGTTGAGCGGCATCTTGCCGGGTTTGAGGTACCAGCGCCGATTGAACACTTCGTCAGGGAGCGGGTGTGAAGCGGAGCCAAACGCGGCAGGTTTGAGTGATTGATTGGCGCGAACGATGGAGTCGGCAACGCCTTCAACGAAGACTTTGCGGTACGCGACCGCGGGAGCTGGGCCTTCTTTTGGATGGGAGGGACCGCTGTGGGTGTGGGTCGAAGAGATCAGCATGCGATGCGACGGGATACCCGTTTTCTCGGCGGCGACGGCTTTGATTTCGTCAAGCACTTCGGGGCCTGCGCCGAGGGTGTCGACGATGGTGATGGAGATGCGGGTAGTCCCGTCATCGAGCACGACGGAGCGGGCGTGGAGCGGGTCATGGGCACTTTCGGCCATGTTCGCTGAGAAACCGCCGGGCATGTTGAGCGGAAACTCTTTTGGTGTGATGTCGGACGCCGCCGCGCCCGCAGAGAGCGATGGAGTGGCGCACGGTGCGGTGATAGGGAAGGCGAGGGAAATGGCGAGGAGGGAGGCGAGGTGTTTCATGGAGTGGAGTTGATTCTGGGGGGGTGGACGGTCACGCCGATTTTGAGGCCCCATCGGATGAACGCTTAGCGGTGGGCGAAAGCGGGGGTGAGGTGGAGAGTTTTGTCGGCGCGCCGCTGGCGGGTGGCTACGCGGACGGGGCGTGCACGGTCCCGAGGGGTGGTTTTCGTTCAGGGAACCTTTCGTTCAGGGAACCGTTAGCTAAAGAGGGCGCCGACGGGGCTGCCGCCGTCGGTGACGGGAACGGGGCGGGTTCCGGCCATTAGGTCTTTGCCTTGATCGACCTGAAGTGCGGCGAGGATGGTGGCGTGGAAGTCGGGAATGCTGACTGGGTTCTCAACCACTTTTTTCGCGAGATCATCCGTTACCCCGTACGCGCCATGGTGTTTGAGTCCGCCTCCTGCGAGAACCATGGAGAACGCGGTTCCTTGATGACCGCGACCGCCACGACCGTCGAACTCGGGTGGACGACCGAACTCGGTGGCGATGACGATGAGCGTTTTTTCGAGGAGTCGATGATTTTTCAAATCCTCGATGAGGGCAGCGAACGCGTTGTCGAGTTCGCGGATGAGGGTGTGTTGGTTGTTGATGCCCTCGTTGTGAACATCCCAGCCTGCGCCGTTGATGAAGTTGAGGTTGTGGGACACTTCGACGAATCGAACTCCGCCCTGGATGAGACGGCGCGCGAGCAGGCAGCGTTGTCCGAACTCTCCTCCGTAGGATGCGCGCACGTCGGACGATTCCTTTGAAAGTTCGAAGTGGCGCATGAAGTCGGGTCCAGCGAGTCGGAACGCTTCGCGCTGGGCGTCGGCGTAATCGGCGAGGGCGGTTCCATCGTTGGCTTTTGGGGCAATGGATTGGAGGAGTTCGCGTCGACGTTGTTGCGATTCGTCGGCCACCCCGGGTGGCTTGGTGAAGCCTGCCGGGCCTGTTTCGGTGTCCACGAGATAGACGTACCCGTCCTTGATTCCGAGGAACCCTGGGCCACGGCTCACGTTGGGGTAGCCGATGAGCATGTACGCTGGGACGGCGGGATTTGCGGCACCGCGTTTGTGCGCGACGATGGAGCCGATGGACGGGTAGATGGCGTTACCGCTGACCATGCGTCCGGTGTGGACGAGGTTGGTGGCGAATGCGTGTTCGTCGATGACCTTGTGGTTGACTGAGCGCATGACGGTCACGTGTTCCATGAGGCGTGCGGTGCGTGGTAGGTGTTCGCACAGTTGGACGCCCGGAACGGAGGTATCGATGGCGGGGTAGAGTGAGCCGGGTTTCTTGGTGGAGGCTTTGTTATCGCCGAGGGCTTTTGGGTCGAACGTATCGGCGTGGCTCATGCCGCCGCCGAGCCAGATGAAGATGCAGTGTTCGGCTTTTCCTTTAACTCCCTGCGTGGAGAGTTCGGCGAGGAGCGGAGTGCAGAAGGGCGCGAGGCCGAGGGTTTTGACGAAGTGTCGACGGTTCATGGCATCAGGGGGTGAAAAGGAATTCGGGACTGTTTAAGAGCGCCCAAAGAACGTCCTCTGCTTTGGCGCGCCACTCGTTTGAGAGGAGTGGGGTGGGTGGTTCGCCGCGACGCGCGTCTGTTTCTTGCGCTTGCCTTACAATGGTTGCATCCGCGTCGAGGTGATTGGACCACGACACGTAATAGGCTGGTTTGCGGGGTTTCGCTTCGGCGGATGGGTTTTCCTTTGGCGCGGTTTTGCGTTGATCCCAGCCTTGCGTGAGGAGGGAGGTGAAGCGTGCTTGTTCCTCAGACCGTGGGGCGCGAGTCAGGACGCGAAGGAAGAGTCGGGAGATAAACTCTTCGGGCGAGCTAGATTCGAGAGCGAGTTTCGTCACGGCGTGGTCTTCGCTGAGGCGGGTGAGCCAGAGTCCCATGGTTCCATTCCCGAGAATGGCGGGTTGTAGGGAGTTGGGAGCGGACTCGCGCTCGGTGAGTGGGTCGGGTCGGCTGGAGCGCCAGCCGAACGCGTGGAGCACGTCGCAAACGGCTTGGATGCGCGGGAGGGCAAGGCTGGGACGGTCTCGTTCGTTGGACGTGGAGGTGAGCATCCACGCGCGGCTCGGATGGCCGAGGGTCACGGAGTTTCCGGTGTCTCGGATGCTGTCGATGTCGAGACTGGCCTCCTCGGTTCGGAAGGATTTTCCGGCGGCAACGAATGCGGAGTCGACGATTTGTTCAGCTGTCAGGCGGCGCGCGGCGGGGGCTGTGAAGAGCGGGCTCGGCTGTTTGAGGGAGAGGTCATTGCTGCGCTGGTAGGCGTGGGAGGAGAGAATGAGTTTGGTCAAGTGGCGCGCATCGTAGCCGGATTTGACGAGTTCGCGTCCGAGCCACCGCAGTAGTTCGGGGTGCGAGTTTTTGGAACGTTCCCAGTCCCACGGTTGGTCGACGATGCCGCGTCCCATCACTCTGGCCCAGATCCGGTTGGCCATGACTTGAGCAAAGCGCTCGTTTTGCGGTGCGGTGATGAGTGCCGCGAGACGGTCGCGCGTGTCCTCTGGATTTTGCGCAAGAGCATCTGCGAGAGATGGTTTGGCGAAGTCGGGGAAGGGCCACTGGGGATCGACGGTGGCGCCGGGTTCGAGGGTGACATCGATGAGCGGTTTCCGTCCGCCTTCGCGGAGTTTCTTCATGGAGACGCTGCTGGTTGCGGGGACCTTGACGCCCTTTGTGTTGAGCATGGCTGCGAGGGCGAAGACCTGTTCTTGTTTTGACGTGTGAGCAGGTGAGTCGTGGCAGCGTGCGCACTTGGTTTCAACGCCGAGGAAGGCGGTGGT
The DNA here is from genome assembly GCA_044347165.1 of Chthoniobacteraceae bacterium. GTDB lineage: Bacteria > Verrucomicrobiota > Verrucomicrobiia > Chthoniobacterales > Chthoniobacteraceae > JBEEPE01. Next base: position 18,487 of record JBIIXW010000038.1, on the reverse strand, counting down.
GACGACGGTGGCCTTTGCGGCGAGTGGGACGTCGTTTTGCGATGCGATGCCGAAGCCTGCGGGGCCGCCGTCTTTGGCACTGCCGCCGAGGTGGAGGAGTTCGGTGACCATGAGGTCGAGCGGTTTGTTATCGAGGAGGGATTCATGAATCCACCAGCGGAAGGGGCCAGTGTTATTCAGCGTGGGGTTGAGGATGTTTGGGTTTTCGGCCAACACGTCTTGCCAGTACCCGACGCCGTGATCGGCAGCGCGGGGATCTGCGAGAAGGCGGTCGATGAGGTGGGCGCGCTTTTGCGGGTTTTTGTTGGTGATGAACGCGTTGATTTCGGTCTCGGACGGGACGATTCCGAGGGTGTCGAGGGTCACTCTGCGCAGGAAGGCGAGATCGTCGGTGAGGGGTGTGAGGGTGGTGGGGAGGGGGCGGAACTCAGGCCAGACGGCGCCTTCGTTGATCCATTGTTCGAGTAACTTGATTTCGTTGGAGGAGAGACGGTTGCCTTTGGGTGGCATTTGTTCGTCCGCATCGTTGGAGAGGATGCGTTTGAGGAGGGGGCTCTCTGCGGCTTTGCCGGGGACGATGGATGGCCCGTCGGATTTGCCTCCTTCGAGCGCGGTGTGACGGGCGTCGAGGTGGAGTCCGCCTTTGGCTTTGCCGCCTTGGTGGCACTCGAGGCAGCGGGCCTCGAGGAGGGGTTGGATGCGCTCCCAGAAATCGATTCCCTGTGCGGGTGTAGCCGTGGATTGGGTGCGGAAGGTTGCGATTTTTTGGGCGAGAAAATGGTCGATGGGGTTGTTGGCGGGAAAGCCCTCGGGGAGGGCAGGGGCCTGCGGGGCAGGGGTTTCAGCGAGCCATTGACTGGCGAGTGCTCGGCGTTTTTCCCAGTAAGGTTGGGAGTCTGTTCGAGCGCGTGAACGTGCGTTGGCATCGAGGGCGGCGAGGCGGGCTTCCTCTGCGGACTGGTACAAATTCCAACCGGCGTCGCTATAGGTGGGGCGGTTGGTTCCAGGGGCGGCGAGTTGCCAGGTTTGGGAATCTTTTGGGGACCAAGCGACGACGGTTTCGCCGAGTTCGGGGCGGCGGCGGCTTTTTGCGCTGAGGACGTATCCGACGACGGTTTCGAGGGCGAAGTGGTGTTCGCCACCGCTGCTTTCGAACTCGCACCAAGCGTCACGGTTTCCCGGTGGAGCGAAGCGGAAGTCGCCGCCGAGATCGAGGAAGTTGTCTTGGACTTTGATGGGTTTGTCGTCAGTGCCGGGCGGGGGGAAGGGAGTGCGGAGCACGTCTTTATCGTCAATGAAGAGGACGGAGGCGCCGCGGGCGCGGAGGAGGATGCGGTGTTTACCGGCGGGGAGGTTCACTTTTGCGAATGCGCGAACCAAGAAGGGATCGTTGCGGGCGGCGCGCACGCCGGTCTCTACGTATTTGTGCGGGACGCGGAAGAGGCCGAAGGCTGGTGCGTGATACGATTCGGTTGCTGTGAGCGGGTTTTCGGGCCAGAGGTTTGAGGCTGGGCTCCAGTCTTCGCAGATTTCGACGATGACGCGGTCTGACGGCGTGTTTGCCCAATCGATTTTTGGCGCGGTAACGGTCTCAGGGATTTGGGCTTTGGCCGGTTTCTTTGGCGCATTGGCGACATCGTTTCCGGCGGTTTGCGGGCCGACTTCGGCGAGGGAAGGCTCTGCGGGCGGCGGGAGGGTTGTGACGAAACGGGAGGCCAGTTCGGATTCGGGGATGAGGGAGCGGTGGAGTTTGATTTCGTCGAGTTGGCCTCGGTAGCTGCTGCCTGGGTTTCCTCCCATGGATGATCCGATCCAGACGGGGGCGTCGTCGACGACGGGAGCATCCTTCGTTGGTCCGGCCATGTCCCAAGTGCCTTTGACGGGTTTTCCGTCGACAAATGCTTTGATGCTCTCTGGATTTCCGAAGGCGTAGGAGATCGCGATGTGGTGCCAGCGGTCGTCGTGGCGGAGTCCGGCGGAGGCGGTCCACCGGTGCCACTCCACTTTGCCGCCTTCGGCGGGGGTCGCGAAGAGCAGGCTCGGGCAGTGCAAACCGTTGGTTTCGCGGAGGCGGAGTGCCCAGTTTTGATTGTTCGGAGTGGAGGATTTGGGATCGGTTCGACCTTTTCCGATGAGGTAGACGTTCTCGCCCTTGTTGGTGGCGTCAGGTCGGACCCAGGTTTCGAGGGTGAGGGAATCGCCGTTTTTGAAATCGAAGACGCTATCGGCACCCGGGTCGTTAATGACGATTCGGGCTCCGTTGCCGGCGAGCGAGATGGCGCGATTGGTTTGAGCGAAGCCGGGGTACTCGGGGCGCCGCGGGCCGGGGATACCGGTGCGAACGTCGCCTAAGACGTTCAGAGCGCTGGTGTCCTCGGCGTCGAAGGTCCAGTCGGCGGGTTTTTCGGCGAGCGTGGCGAAGGGAAAAAGGACGGCGACGAGGAGGGGAATGCGGTTCAGCGAGCGGCGCATGGGGGTGAGGAGTGAAAATGGCTTTGTTAATTCCTCTGCAAGTCTCGCTCCACGTGCGGAGGCATTTTGTCACTAGGTGATGGGAGTCCGACGTGCTCGCATTGGCCGGCGACACACGATCACGTCGCGGAGTGGGCACGGCGAGCGAGGATGCGACGCCATTTGGCGAGGAGGCGTTGGTTTCCTGGGGTAAGAGGGAGTGCTTCCATTTCGTCGGGGGTGAACCAACGGAGTTCGATGCTTTCGGGGCTGATTTTGAACGTTGCGGTTTCGGGAGCGATGAGCATCCAACGGACATCGAAGTGTTCATGCTCGGGTTCGTCTTGGCGGGCTGGGATGGTGTGAATATCGAGGTCGAAGGGGCGCGGAGAGGCGACGATAAGCCCTTCGATCCCTGATTCTTCTAGGGCCTCGCGTTGTGCGACGGCGAGGACGTTTTCCTCTCCGTCGCAGTGGCCGCCGAAGGGCAACCATTTATCGAGTTTGCGGTGGTGATGAAGGAGCGTTTGCGAACCGTCAGCGCTGACCAGCATCACGCTGCCGGTGAAATGGGCGGGGAAGGTTGAGCGGAGAAAGCACCCCTCTGACGAATCGAGTAGCGCGATCATCTTCTCGCGGAACGGGACTTCGTCGGATCGCTCGGAGAGATCGAGATTCTCGAGCGCAGAGCGCAGAGTTGAACGGTTCATGTCTGCGAGGGGAGCAGGCGGGACGCCCGAGCCCCGTCTTTGGTGCCGGTGATTGTTGGGCGCGCAACTTTTGGTCGGGTGTCGTGTTTAGAAGGGGGACTGCTTTTTGGATAGCACCGTGCATTTCGTGCTGTTTTGCGGCGTTTTTGTCTAAAAAAGCGGTGTTTGTGAATGCCTCATGGAGAGGCGTTTACGGCCTCGGCATTCGAAGTGCTTTTTCACAGTTTATGCAAATCCCCCTCAGAATGATTCTTGGAAGTGTGCTGGTGCTGGGTGGATCTGGGTTGGCAGCGCCGGTGGTGGATCCGTCGAAAGCGTTTGAGGGAAGAGACGTTGGCGGACAGCCGAGTTTTCGGAGGCATGTGGTGCCGTTGATGAGTCGAATGGGATGCAGCGGGCGTGAGTGTCATGGATCGTTTCAGGGGCGAGGCGGTTTTCAGTTGTCGTTGTTTGGGTACGATTTTGAGAAGGATCACAAAGCAATTGTGAAGGACGACAACGGGGATGAGGGGGAGGTGCGTGTGAATGGGGATGCGCCAGAGAAGAGCCTGATTTTGACGAAGGGCGCTGCGCTTGTGAGTCACAAGGGGAAGGAGCGCTTCAAGAAAGACTCGTGGGAATACCGGATGTTGTTGAAGTGGATCAAGGATGGGGCGGCGATTGACGTGGTGGAGACGGGAGAATTTGACCGGTTGGAGGTTTTGCCCAAGGACATTGCGTTTCGGAAAGCGGGTGAAAAGATTTCGTTGAAGGTGGTTGCGTATTGGAAAGACGGCACGGTGGAGGATGTTACGCGGTTCACACGGTTTCGTTCTAACGATGATTCGGTGGTGACGATTGATGAGCGTGGAGTGGCGGAGTGCAAGGGGAAGGGGGATTCGCATGTTGTTGCTTTCTACGACAATGGAGTGACACCAGTGCCGGTGGTTTTGCCAGTGTCGGATCAGGTGGGAGGGAAGTTTCCGAAGCTGGCAGCGCGCACGCCGGTGGATCGATTGATCAACGAGAAGTTGAAGGCGGTTGGGATTGTTCCGGCTGAGAAATGCACAGATGCGGAGTTTTTGCGGAGGGCTAGTCTGGATGTGACGGGGACGTTGCCAACGCCGGCGGAAGTGGAATCGTTCTTGGCGGATAAGGCTGCGGACAAACGGGATCGCAAGGTGGACGAGTTGTTGGCGCGTCCGGGTTACGCGGCGTGGTGGGCGACGTTGCTTTCGGATTTTACGGGGAACAATCCGCGGTTGGTGAACAACAATGTGGCGGATGGGTTGCAGAACTCTGGGGGGAAGATTAGCCGGCTTTGGTACGACTGGCTGGAGCGGAAGATTCGAGACAATGTGCCGTATGACGAGATTGCGGCGGGTTTGGTGATGGCGCGCACGAAGACTTCGCCTGAACAGAGTTACGAGGAGATGGCGAAGGAGCTGAGCAGCTATTTTGCGAAGGAGAATGCGGCGGATTTTGGGCAACGGAAGGATATGCCGTGGTATTGGTTCCGCTCGAACTTGCAGAAGGCGGAGGACAAGGCGCTGGCCTTTGCGCACACCTTTCTGGGGGTTCGGATTGAATGTGCACAGTGCCACAAGCATCCGTTTGATCAGTGGACGAAACAGGATTTCGAGCAGTTTCAGGCCTTTTTCACTGCGGTTGGGACAAAGTTGGATGCGAAGTCGAACAAGGGGGCCGAGGCGCCCAAGATGACGGCGGCGTCACTGCGTAACGAGATTAGTCAGTCGGTGAAAGATCGAGTGGAGGCGGAGGAGAAGAAGCGCGCCGAGGAGTTGGCTGCGAAGGCGGCGGCGGAGGCGGCCAAGAGTGCGGAGACGAAGGCGGCCGATGCGAAACCGGAGGCATGCGCGGTGCCAACGGTCGGTGGGACACCGGTGACGGCGTCTGCTCCGGCGGTCGAGAAAAGTGAGAAGGACAAGGCGAAGGAGTTGGCGTTGAAAGCGGACAAGCTGCGGCGGTTGACGGAGACGGAGGTTGCGAAGCGTTTGGCGGAGGGGCAGGCGATTCCGTGGCGCGAGCTTTCGGCGGAGGTGAAGGCGCCCGCTACGACGAAGGTGGTGAAGCCGGTGAAAGCGGTGTCGGGATCGAGTCGGGTGATTACGCCCAAGTTGTTGGGGGGTGGTGAAGTGGTGTTGTCGGAGTTTCCGGATGCGCGTCAGCCATTGATGGAATGGTTGCGTTCGAAAGAGAACCCCTATTTTGCGAAGGCTTGGGTGAACCGTGTGTGGTCGAACTACTTTGGGAGAGGGATTGTGGAACCGGCGGACGATTTGAATCTTGCGAATGCTCCGTCGAACGCGCCGTTGTTCGATTATTTATCGAACGGGTTTGTGGAGAGTGGGTATGACATCAAGTGGTTGCATCGGGAGATTTTGAGGAGTGATGCGTACCAGAGGAGTTGGAAGACGAATGCGACGAACAAGCTGGATGAGAAGAACTTTTCGCACGCGTTGGTGCGCCGTTTACCGGCGGAGGTGGTGCATGATGCGATTGCGATGGCGAGCGATTCGGAGGCGGCCTTGTCGGAGTATCCCGTGCGAGTCGGCGAGCGTGCGATTGGTCCGGCGGGGGGCGGGGCGCAGATCGTTCCTGGAAAAGCGAAGGGGATGGTGCCGGTGAAAAGTGTGGACGGTTACGCGTTGGGGATTTTTGGGAAGCCGCAGCGGACGACAAACTGTGATTGCGAGCGGGTGACGGATCCGACGTTGTTGCAGACCATTTATACGCGCAACGATCCGAGCATCTTACAGCGTCTGAGCGAGAAGGGCGGGCGGGCTTGGATTGAGAAGGCGTTGGGTATGGAGGCGACGCGCAAGGGTGTTTCGGTTGCGGCTCAATCAGAGGCGGAGAAGGGAGAGAAAGTGGATTCGGTGGTGCGTCAGATTTTTTTGCGGACGGTGAGCAGGCCACCGACGGCGGAAGAAGTTTCGAAGGCGCGAGCGGACGTGGCAGCGGCTCCAACTGCGGTGGACGGCTGTGTGGAGTTGTTGTGGGCGATGCTGAACACGCGTGAGTTTTTAGTGAACCATTGAGAACACGAGAGCGATTTAATCGACGATTCGAGAGAGAAAAACTGAACCCCCAGAAAACCACCCATGAACCTGTTTAATCAATACTGTGACGGCGTTGTTCGCCGTGATTTCATCAAGATCGGCGCTGTCTCCGGCTTTGGCTTGGGGTTGAGTCTTGCGGACTACATGGCTCGCGCGGAGGAGGTGAAGGGGGCGACGGGGGGGGATTTAAAGGGCAAGGCGAAGGCCGCGATTTTCGTGCGTCTCGGAGGTGGTCCGAGCCACATGGACACTTTTGATTTGAAGCCGGATGCGCCTGAGACTCATCGAGGTGAGTTTAAGCCGATTGCAACGAACGCGGATGGGGTGCAGATCAGCGAGCATTTGCCCAAGCTGGCGCGGTGCGCGGACAAGTTTGCGGTGTTGCGCGGGGTTTCGCACACGTTGGCTGCGCACGAGTTGGGTGCGAAGTATATGGCGACGGGGAATCGTCCGATTGTCTCGCTATCTTATCCGAGTTATGGGGCGGTGGTGAGTCGGGAGTTAGGAAGCGTGCCGGAGTTGCCGGGGTTTGTGGCGGTTCCGTCGCAGGGGAGTGATCCGACGGGATTTCTTGGGGTGGAGTACGGCCCGTTTGATACGGGATCGGCTCCGGTGAAGGGGGGCAAAGCGATGGAGGTGCGTGGTTTGGCGCTTCGGGGTGTTTCGTTGAGTGATGTGGATCGGCGTCAGGATTTGGTGAAGCGCTACGACACGGCGTTTGGGGCGTTTGCGGACGAGGACAAGATGCTGAGCGGGATTGGGCGCTTTGGGGAGAAGGCGTATCAGATGATGCGTTCGACGAAGGCGCGCGAGGCGTTTGATTTGTCGAAGGAGCCTTCGAGCATCACGTCCTTGTTTGGTGAGGATGGATTTTCGAGCAATTGTATGTTGGCGGTGAGGTTGGTGGAGTCTGGGGTCAAGTTTGTGACGGTCCAGCTTGGGGGTTGGGACACGCACACCGAGAACTTCTCGGCGTTGAAAAACCGCAAGTTGCCTGAGTTGGATGCGGGGCTGAGCGGTTTGTTTAGTGCGTTGGCGGCGAAGGGATTGTTGGATTCAACGACTGTGTTTGTGACGGGTGAGTTTGGCCGTACGCCGAAGGTGAATGCGAAGGCTGGGCGCGATCATTACCCGCGCGCGATGTTCTGTTTGCTCGGGGGTGGGGGAATCCGTGGCGGGCAGGTGGTGGGGGCTTCGGATGCGAAGGGAGAGGGGCCGTTGGATCGGACGATTACTCCGGACGATGTGGCGGCGACGTTTTATCGGACGTTGGGGATTGATCCGCGAAAGGAGTACAACACACCGAGCGGCCGTCCCATTATGATTGTCCGGAACGGCAGTACGATTCCGGAACTGGTGTAGTCTTGGTTGGAGTTGCTTCCTCGGTCGCGCGTCATTGATGAAGTACCGGCGAAGGAAGGGCGGTTACCTGCGGGTAATCGCCTTTGTCTTTTGCGAGATTTGCGCGGGATGGCGGGTTTTAGGCGAACAAATCCCCGTTCTGATCTTTCGCAGAGACGGAGGGGGGATTGTCGATTGGCCAGGGGATGTTCAGCGTCGGGTCGTTCCAGCGAATGCAGCGTTCGTGTTCGGGGAACCAGTAGTCGGTGGTTTTGTAGAGGAAGTCTGCGGAATCTGAGAGGACGACGAATCCGTGGGCAAACCCTGGGGGGACCCAGAGTTGTCGGTGGTTTTCGGCGCTGAGGATTTCTCCAACCCACTGACCGCGAGTGGGAGAGTTGGGGCGAATGTCGACCGCGACGTCGAACACGGCGCCTTGGGTGACGCGGACGAGTTTTCCTTGGGGGCGTTCGACTTGGTAGTGAAGGCCTCGGAGGACGCCTTTGGAACTGCGGCTATGGTTATCCTGAACGAAATGAACGGGATGACCGACGGTGGAGTCGAAAAGGTCTTGGCGAAAGGTTTCCTGAAAGAAACCGCGCGCGTCGCCGTGCACTTTGGGTTCGATGCGGATGACGTCCGGAATCGACAGGCGTGTGAAGGTCATCGGAGGGCAGGGTTGGTGAGGAGTCGGATGAGGTATTTTCCGTAGCCGTTTTTCGCGAGCGGTTTGGCGAGTTGCTCCACTTTTTCGGCGGAAATCCAGCCTTTACGGAAGGCGATTTCTTCGGGGCAGGCGACTTTGAGTCCCTGACGATTTTCGAGAGCAGCAATGAACTGACCGGCTTCGAGGAGGGATTCGTGGGTTCCGGTGTCGAGCCAGGCATAGCCTCGGCCCATGAGTTCGACCTGTAGTTGGGACTGTTCGAGGTAGAGGCGGTTCAGGTCGGTGATTTCGAGTTCGCCTCGGGGGGAGGGTTTCAGTGAGCGAGCGAGTCCGGAGACCTGTTGGTCGTAGAAATAGAGTCCGGTGACAGCGTAGTTGGATTTGGGGGACGCGGGTTTTTCTTCGAGGGAGATGACTTTTCCGGAGGTATCGAACTCGGCGACGCCGTAGCGTTCGGGGTCGCTGACATGGTACGCGAACACGGTAGCTCCCGTTTGCCGTGCGTCGGCGCGTTCGAGGAGGGTTTGGAGTTCGTGGCCGTAGAAGATGTTGTCTCCGAGAACGAGGGCTGAGGGGGAATCGCCGATAAAGGATTCGCCGATGATGAATGCTTGAGCGAGGCCGTCGGGCGAGGGTTGTACGGCGTAGGATAGACGAATTCCCCACTGAGAACCGTCGCCGAGGATTTGTTCGAACCGCGGTGTGTCTTGGGGTGTGGAGATGATGAGGATGTCTTGAATCCCTGCCAGCATGAGCGTGGTCAGGGGGTAGTAGATCATCGGTTTGTCATAGATGGGGAGCATCTGTTTGGAGATGCCGAGAGTGATGGGATAGAGGCGGGTGCCTGAGCCGCCGGCGAGGATGATTCCTTTGCGTTTCATGGAGTTTCGAGGGGGTGATGAGCGCTGCGATGTTTAATCCAGATCGTCGTCGTCGGCTCCGCGTTTGTTGGTGAGGCCGCGGAGTTTGCCTTCGATGAAAGGGTCGATGTCTCCGTCCATGACGTTTTGGATACCGCTGGTTTGAACGCCGGTTCGGAGATCTTTCACGAGTTGATAGGGTTGAAAGACGTAGTTTCGGATTTGGGAACCGAAGGCGACGTCGGCCTTCTCGCCGTACTGGCGTTCGAGTTCTGCGTTTTTGCGATCCAACTCCATTTGTTGGAGTTTTGCCGCGAGCATGCGCATGGCGAGGGTACGGTTCTGTGCTTGGGATCGTTCGCTTTGGCAGGCGGCGACCAAACCGGTGGCCTTGTGCCGGATGCGGACGGCGGTTTCGACCTTATTCACGTTTTGTCCGCCTTTACCGCCGGCGCGGTAGGTGTCGATTTCGACATCGGCTTCTGTGATTTCGATGGGAGCGGATTCTGGCAACTCGGGGACGACGTCGACGGCGGCGAAGGAGGTGTGTCGGCGTTTGTTGGAGTCGAAGGGGGAGATGCGGACGAGGCGGTGGACGCCGCGTTCGGTTGCGAGGTAGCCGAAGGCGAACTCGCCGGAGACGCGAATGGTGGCGGATTTGATACCGGCTTCTTCGCCCTGTTGGATGTCGATGATGGAGGTTTGGAATCCGCGCCGCTCGCACCAGCGTTGGTACATGCGGAGGAGCATGTCGGCCCAGTCGCATGATTCGGTGCCTCCGGCACCGGATTGGACGGAAAGGAAGCCGTTGTACCGGTCGTTTGGACCGGATAGCAGCATTTTGAGTTCGAAATCTTCGAGGGAGCGGATGAAACCTTGGTGTTCGGCTTCGACTTCTGCGGGGCCGGCGAAGGAATCAGGATCCATCGTGTAGAGCTCGATGAGGGCATCGAGGTCTGCCATTCGCTTTTCCAAGGCGATGAACGGGTGGATTTTGGAGCGGAGGACGGAGACTTGTTCAACTTTCTGCTGGGCGCGCTCTTTATTGTCCCAGAAATCGGAGGCACTCATGGCCTCTTCCACGTCTGCGAGATCTTTCTGAAGGGTTGGTAAGTCAAAGATACCTCCGCAGCTCGGACAAGCGTGCGCGGAGGGGGCTCAGGTCGAGGGTAGAAACGTCGAATGACATAATCCGTCAGAGTAGGTGAGCGGATGGGGGTAGTTCCAGCGCTGAATCGCGGACGGGAACGGTGAGATGGGGTGACCGACGGGACTCGAACCCGCAACAGCCAGAATCACAATCTGGAGCTCTACCATTGAGCTACGGCCACCATCGCGGACTTAGGAGGGTGCGATTTTAGGAGGGTGAAAGCAATGAAAATCCTGATTTGTGATTGGAGGACTCCGTGCGACTGAGTTGGTGGGGAAATCTTACACTGTTGGGGAGAAACCGCCTTCTCTGCTGGGGGGATGTGTGTATCGTTAGAGTATGACTGTTGGCGGTTTACATGGGCGTATGATTTTTTGGATTGGCGCCGCGGGCCTTGCTGTTTTTTCGACGGCTGCGTTGGTGGTGATTTGGTTTACTTGGTTTGGGATTAGCGTGCCCCCGGGTCAGATGTTGGCTGATACCTGCTGCACAATCACTTTGGATTGGACGGCGGTTCTTCCCTTTGCGGTCGCTGCAATGGTTTGTTTTTTGGGGATGTGGGCAGGACGTGTGATGGATCGCCGTTCGCGGATGGGAGGGGAGGAGTTGGAGGAGGATGGAGTGCCGTTTTGAGTCACGGTTTGAGGCCCGTGGAGAGGGGCGTTGCTGAGCGGGTTTTATTGGATGGCCGAGCAGGAAAAAAAGGGCGCGTGTTTTCCTGTTGGTGGTCGCGGTTATGCTTTTTTAGCGAGCGATGAATAGATGCTTTGAGTTGGCGGTAAGGTGCTTGTTGTGGGTGTTCTTACTTGCTGAGGGAGAGCGGGTTTCGGTGGGAGCGGATTGGCCGCAATGGCGTGGGGCAGAACGGACGGGGCATGTCGTTGGGGAGGATGCCGGATTAATGCGATTGCCGGCGGAGGCTAAGGTGCTTTGGAGGAGAGAGTTGGGAGATGGATTTGCTTCGCCGGTGGTGGCGGGCAACCGGGTGGTGATTTCGGATGACCGCGAGGGTCGGGAGGTGGTGCATGCGTTGGATGCCCAGACGGGTGAGGCGGTTTGGAGTGTTGATCTCGACAGTTCGCATCGGGATGGGTTTGGGATTGGTCCGCGGTGCACTCCGTTGATCGATGGGGACTTGGTGTATGTTCAGTCAGCGAAGGGCGAGTTGCGTTGTTTGGCGTTTAAGGACGGAAAAACCGTTTGGCGAACGAGTTATGTGGACGATTTTGGGTCCTTGTACATCGGGGAGAAGGGCAAGGCGGTTGGGGCGAGTCGGCATGGGGCGAGTGGAGCGCCGTTGGTGCACGGGAGTTTGTTGATTGCGCAGGTAGGGAGTGCGAGCGGGGCGGGGGTGGTGGCGTTTGACAAACGGTCGGGAGCGGTGGTTTGGCGGTCTCAGGATGATCAGTCAGCGTACGCGGGTCTGTTTCTAGCTCGCTTGGCGGGGCGCCTTCAGGTTTTGAGTTTCACTGCGGAGGGTTTGATTGGGCTGGCGCCGGAGGACGGGAGGCTTTTGTGGCGGGTGCCGTTTAAGACTGCGCTGGGTCGGCATGTTACGACTCCGGTGGTGACCGGTGATTTGGTGCTGGTGGCTTCACACCAGATTGGGTTGGTGGCTACGCGAGTGGCGGCGGTCGGGGATGGTTTTCAAGCGACGGAGGCGTGGGTGAACAAAGGGTTGGGTTTTAATTTTAGCAGTCCGGTGGTGCAGGGGGCGCACCTGTTTGGGTTAGCGCCAGGGAAGCGCGTGGTCTGCGTTGGGTTGGCGACGGGAGCGGTCGCTTGGGAACAAGAGGGCTTGGTTCAGACGAGTGCGGACCGTGCGGAGGCGGCATTTCTTGTTTTTGGCGAACGAATCCTGATGTTGAACGACACGGGTGAGTTGGTTTTGTTTGGCGCTGAGTCGACGAAGTATCGGGAGATGGGGCGTTTACAGGTTTGCGGGAAAAACTGGTGTCTTCCGGCATACTCGGACGGGCGATTGTTTGTGAGGGATGCAAAGGAGATTGTCTGCGTCGGGTTGCGGTGAGTGGGGTGAGGACAGAAGGGGAGGCGGGTGATTTTTTTCTGGAAGGTTTGCCGTTGGCTCTGAAGCGAGGCATCGTCAGGTGCGGCTTATTTAAACCTGAAAACTGCTATGCAAATCGCGACTCAACTCTCTGTTTTTTTAGCGAACGAACCCGGGACTCTTGCTGAGGTGTGCGATCTTTTGGCGCGTGAGAGAATTAATATTTTTGGTCTGACGGTGTCCGACACTTCGGATCACTCGGTGGTTCGGATGGTGACGAGCGATGCGTCTCGCACGGCGCATTTGCTGGGGGAGCGCGGTGTTTTGGTGATTGAGAACAAAGTTTTGCTTTTGGAGAACTCCAACAAACCGGGCGAGTTTGGTGCGGTGGCTCGGAAGTTGGCGAAGGCGAAGATCAACATTGAGTATGCGTATCTCGCAACCAGTCCGGGTGCGAAGAAAGGGTTGGCGGTGTTCCGAGTGAGCGACACGAAAAAGGCGGCAAAGCTTCTGGGTGTGGAGGCCTAGTGCGTTCGCATGCCGTTGTACGAGTACGAGCCGTGTGGCGGTTCTTGCGGGATTTGCAGGGGAAAGTTCACCTTGAACCGCCCCCTCTCCGCCCCGGAGTTGGTGCAGTGTCCGCTGTGTCGCAAGCCAGTGCAGAAGATGATTTCTGGTTTTAGCACGCCGCGGATTATTGCGCCTCTTTCCGTGACGGATGCCAAAAAGGCGGGGTTTTCGGTGTGGAAACGGGTGGGCAAGGGGGAATATGAGCGGGAGTGAAGGGGAGGAGCAACCGAGGCTGCTGACCTCGGTGGATGTGATGTTTTTCGACACGGACTGCGCGGCTGTGGTTCACAACCTAGCTTACCTTCGATTCATCGAAACGAATCGCACGTTGTTGGCGGGTCAGTTGGGAATGGGTTTAGCGGGGATGGCGGAGTCTGGGGTTTATCCGGTCGTGGTGCGTTCGGACGTGGAGTATCGGAAGCCCGCTTCTCTGGGAGATACGCTGGAGGTCGAGGGGTGGTTGGAGAGTTTTGATCGGACGTGTTTTTGGTGTGGGTTTGAGGTGCGGCGGAAGCGCGACGGGTTGTTGATGGTGACCGCTCGACAGATGCTGGCCGTGGTTCGCATGCCGGCTGCGCGGCCGATGCGGTTGCCGGAGGGGTGGTCGGCTCGTTGGCCAAGTCTCGCTCGTGATCGGGTTCGGTGAGGTGTGCCAGGAGGGGCGTGCGTTGCGTGCGTGGGTGCGGGTGCGGCGGGTCTTTAAGGTGTGGCGAGGCGGTCGGTGCGTTTGGAGATGGAGGTGAAGATTTCCCACGGGATGGTGGCGGCTTTTTGGGCGAGTTCGGAGGCGGGGATGGCGAGGGAGGGGGATGATTCGCCCATGAGGAGCGCTTCGTCGCCGGGGACGGTTTCCGGCAGGTGGCTGACGTCGGCCATGATTTGATCCATGGTGATGCGTCCGAGGATGGGGCAGCGGGTTTCGCGGATGATGACGCTTGCGTTTTGGTTGCTGAGACGGCGGTGGTAGCCGTCGGCGTATCCTGCGGCGAGGGTTGCAACTCGCATCGGGGCGGGGGTGACGAAGGTGCTTCCGTAGGAGATGCCGTGGCCCGCTGGAAGTTCGCGAACGAGGCTGACGCGGGTTTTCCAGTTCAGCACGGGGCGGAGGGCTTGCTGAAACTCGGGCAGCGGGGATGCGCCGTACAGGGCGAGTCCGGCACGGACGAGGTTGCAACTGCCGGGCGGGAAGGCAAGCGAGCCGGCGCTGTTGGCGATGTGGATGGTGCGGAGCGCGGGAAACAGCGGTTTTGCGCAGGCGACGATTTCTTCCCAGCGCTGGATTTGTTCACGCGTGAAGGTGGGGTTTTCATCGGCGGAGGGGAAGTGGGAGTTGATGCCGGAGATGACGAGACCGGGGAGTCTGGCGATGTTGCCGAGAACCTCGCGCGCTTGGTGGGCTGGGATACCGATGCGTCCCATGCCGGTGTCGATGGTCAGGTGGATTTCGACGGGAACGTCTGCCGATCCGAAGGAGGCATAGTCGCGCGCTTCTTCGAGGCTCGAGACGAACGGGATGAAGCGATGGCGGGCGATGGGTTCGCGTTCGTGGGGAAGGGCGGGGCTGAGGATGAAGACGGGGCGTTCGTTCGCGAGGTGGGCGATGGCACGGGCCTCAGCGAGATTGGCGACGCCGAATGCGTCGGCTTCCTCCGAGAGACAGGGGACGACAATGTTGGCGGAGTGTCCGTACGCGTCTGCTTTTACGACGGCCATGATACGGACCGAGTGCGGGAGGCGGCTTCGGAGGAAGGCGAAGTTGTGGCGGAGGGCGGAACTGGAGATTTCGGCCCAGCAGCGACTGGCGGGATTCATGGGGTGGTTAGTGTGCAGAGGGTGGGGGCGGGGTGAGGCCCGCTTTTCGGAGGGCGTGCCAGATGCGGGTGCGGACGCCGTCGAGGGTGTCGGGAAGATGCTCTTCGCTGTCGATCCAGATGCGGGCTTCGTAGGCGGCGTTCGGGTGGTTTGGGTCGACGAGGTAGACCTTTGGGCTGGGTTCTTGGAGGACGCCGGGTGCGTCGGCCAGGGCTTGTAGGACCGTCTTTTTTACGGTTTCTGGCGGGTGGGTGGCGGGGATGACGAGGGGGATTCGGATCCCGTGGGCGCGGCGTTGGGCGGTCAGGTTGATGAGGGTTTCTGAGGCGACGGTGCGGTTGGGAATGTCGAGGACGAGATCATCGACGGTTCGGCACCGGGTGGAGCGCCAGTTGATGTCGAGGACTTCGAGGCGTTCGTCTTTGAACAGCAGCCAGTCTCCTTTTGCGAAGGGCTTGCTGAGTTGGAGCGCGACTCCCGCGATGACGTTGCCGAGGAGGTCTTGCAGGGCGAAGCCGAGGACGCCGACGAGCACGGTGGAGCCGACGATGGCCTGGGTCAGGTCGACTCGGTAGATGCCTTGCATGACGCCGAGCACCGCAAAGATGAGGAGGATGGCGTTGGTGAGGTCGACGAGGAACTTGGGCGGCTTCACTTCTTTTGTGGACGACAACCAGCCTTCCCAGAGCGAGCGGCGCACGAGCGGCATTGCGACGAAACTGGCGGCGATGATGGTGGCTGCGAGGGCTGCTTTGAGGACGGGTTCGGGGAAGTGGGGTAGCGGCTGGAAATGCGGGAGGGGTTCGTCGGCGTTTCCAACGATGGATCTGAACTCGTCGATGCGGTGCTGGCGGGCGCGTTGGATCAGGTCGACGATGATGCGGGTGTAGGTTTCCAACGGGAGCCAGACGGAGAGCGAGAGAAGGGTGAAGCGGAACCCCGGCGCCTCGTTGATGCGGTGGCCGCCGACGCGGATGCGTCCGAGCAGCGAGCCGATGAGGAGCACGACGGGGATGGCACCGAGGGTGATGAGCAGGGCGGGGTGCGGCATAGGGGGCGGTGTCAGGCGGGTTGGGGAAGGGGTTCGAGGAAGAGTCGTCCGTTGTTGCGACGGGCGACTTGGTTTCCGGGAAGGTTGACTTTGGCGGGATGGGTTTGTGTGGCGAGGCGCGCGACGTTTCGGATGTGGTCTTGTGAGAGATCGGGTACGCGGTGCCATTCGAGCCAGCGTTGGATGACGCGTCCGAGCACGGGTGTCGCGAGGTCGGCCAACGGTTTCGCGGGCAGTTCTGGTTGTTCGGGGTCGAGATGCGCGGCGAGGGATTGGAGGAAGTCGTCGTCTTCGGCGAGCAGTTCGGCCGAACGGGCAATGGGGAGCACGGGGTCGCGCTGAAGCACGTCGCGGAGGGCGGGCAGGAGGGTGTTCCGGATGCGGTTGCGTGCGAAGTCGTTGGAGGCGTTGGAGGAATCCTCGTGAAACGGAAGGTTCTCGCGGCGGACGAGTTCGGAGAGGTCGTCTTTTCGGAGATGAAGCAGCGGACGGAGGATTTGGAAGGCGTTGCCGCCGAGGGCGAAGTGGGTCACGGGACGCATGGCGGCGAGGCCGCGCGCACCGGCTCCTCGGAGGAGTCGGAAGAGAAGCGTCTCGGCTTGGTCGTCCGCGTGGTGGGCGAGCGCGATGTGGGATGCGCCACATTCGAGAGCGGTTTCGCTGAGGAATCGGAGTCGCTCACGGCGTCCGGCGGTTTCCAAGGATTCGTGGTGCCGGCTTGCGCTGTGGGCGACATCGACGGAGCGGGTGATGAGCGGAATCTTCCGCGGGGTGCAGAGGGCGCGAAGGGCGGCTTGATCGGCTTCGCGTTCGGAAATGGGGCGGAGTCCGTGGTCGAGGTGGGCAGCGATGAGGGGATTGGGAATGCGGGTGTGGAGGAGGTGGAGGAGGGCGGTGGAGTCGAGTCCACCGGAGACGCCCACGAGGATGGGCGCGCCGGGGTCGGCGGGGATTGCGGCGGGGTTGGGCGCCGGTGAGTCAGGATCTATCGCGCGGGTCGAGTGCATCGCGGAGGGCGTCGCCGAGGAAGTTGAGGGCGAGGAGGGTTAGGCTCATGGCACAGGCGGGGAAGAGGAGGAGCCACCAATGGCTTCGGACGGGGTTGATGGCTTGGGCACCGTCGGCAAGCAATGTTCCCCAACTCGCGTGCGGGGGTTGAACGCCGAGTCCGAGGAACGAGAGGAAGGATTCATCAAGGATGACGGCAGGGACGGTGAGGGTGAGGTAAACCACGACCACTCCGAGGAGGTTGGGCAGGAGGTGGCGGAAGAGGATGCGAACGTGGGATTGTCCGAGCGCGCGTGCGGCGGTGACGAAGGTGGCTTCCCGGAGGGCGAGGACCTGACCGCGAACGATGCGCGCCATGGTGAGCCATTCGATGAGGCCGAGCGAGAAGATGAGGATGAAGATGCGGCTGTAGGCGAGGAGGTTTCGTCCGGCTCCCGCTCCGAGGTAACGTTGGAGGAGCGGGTCGAGGACGAAGGTGGCGAGGATGATGAGGATGAGGCGCGGGATGGCGTAGAGGATTTCCAATAACCGCATCATGGCGTTGTCGATGTTTCCCCCTGCGTAGCCGGAGATGAGGCCGTAGAGGGTCCCGATGACGAGACTCACGGCGGCGCCGGCGACGCCGACGGTGAGGGAGACGCGCGCGCCTTGAAGGATGCGGGCGAGGAGGTCGCGTCCATTGACATCGGTTCCGAGGAAATGGGAGCCGGAAGGGGGTGAGAAGGTTTCGGGACCGGTTGCGGCGGGGTCGATGCCGAGCAGCGCGGGGCCCACGAGGGCGGCGAGCACGAGGGTGAGGAGGAGCAGCGATGCGCCGCGGGCGGCGGGACGTTGCCAGAGGCGGGACGCGAGGCCGGGCTGTGAAGCGGTGGAAGGGGAGGAGGCCATCGGGGGTGGGTTAATCGGCGAGGCGAATCCGCGGATTGAGCCAGGCGTAAGCGGCGTCAGCGAGGAGGTTGAGCGCGCAGAGGAGGGTGCAGTAGACGATGACGATGCCGCCGAGGAGGAAGACGTCGCGGTTGATGATGGAGTTGACGAAGAAGCTTCCGGCGCCGGGCAGATTGAAAACGGATTCGACCACGATGGAGCCGGTGAGGAGGTTGGCGGCGAGGGGGCCGAGGAAGGAGACGACGGGGAGGATGGCGACTTTGAGGGCGTGCCGGTAGGTGACGGTGCGTTCGGAGAGGCCTTTGGCGCGGGCCGTTCGGACGAAGTCTTGTCCGAGCACTTCGAGGAGGGAGGAGCGGGTGAGGCGTGCGACGTAGGCGATGGCGGGTCCGGCGAGGGTGAGAGCGGGGAGGATGATGCTTTGCGGGGAGTTCCAGCCACCGACGGGAAGGAGCGGAAGTTTGATGGCGAGCAAGAGGGCGAGCAGGGGGCCGGCGACGAACATGGGAAGGCTGAGGAGGGCGAGTGCGGAGAGCATGGCGGCAGTATCGGTCCAGGTGCCTTTACGGGTGGCGGCGAGGGCGCCGAGCCAGATGCCGGAGCCGGTGGATACGAGCAGGGCGGCGAAGCCGAGGGTGAGGGAGACGGGGAGGCTTTGGGCGATGAGTTCGTTGACGGAGCGGTCGCGGTACTTGGTGGAGATGCCGAGTTGTCCGGAGGCGAGGTTGGTGAGGTAGCGGGTGAACTGGGAGGTGAGGGAGCCGTCGAGTTGGTATTTGGCAGCGAGTTGTTGCTCGATGGCGGGGGGGAGTTTGCGTTCGCGAGAGAACGGGCCGCCTGGCGCGAGGCGGACGAGCAGGAAGGTGATGGAGATGACGCACGCGAGGACAGCGAGAGTGCTGGCGAGGC
>JBIIXW010000146.1:0-7908 GCA_044347165.1 Chthoniobacteraceae bacterium | reverse complement strand
CCCCGGTCTCATCCCCCCCATGTCACTGGACGAAGCCATCGAAACCACGCGCATACACAGCACGTGCGGACTGCTCCTCGGCAAATCCGCGTCGGTCATCTCCACCCGCCCCTTCCGATCACCCCACCATACCATTTCCGATGCGGGTCTGCTCGGCGGCTCTGCGATTCCATCCCCCGGAGAGGTCAGTCTCGCGCACAACGGCGTTTTATTTCTGGATGAGTTACCCGAGTTTAAACGCCCCACACTCGAGGTCCTCCGTCAACCGCTGGAGGACGGCACCGTTACCATCACGCGCGCCGCAGGGACGATGACGTTCCCCGCCGACTTCATGCTCGTTGCCGCCCTCAATCCCTGCCCCTGTGGCTATTTCGGCGACCCGAACCGAACCTGCAGCTGCAGCACAGCCCAAATCCAACGCTATCGCCAACGCATCTCCGGGCCGCTCCTCGACCGAATCGACATCCAAATCGAAGTGCCTGCCGTCACATTTCGGGAAATGGCGGGCGGAACCGACGGAGAGCCGAGCGCAGCAGTCCGCCATCGCATCGCAACGTGCCGAGAAACACAACAGACGCGTTTCCGAGGTTCATGCCGAAACAATGCACGAATGACCTCCCGCCTGATTCGCCAGTATTGTCAACTGGACGACCCCTCCACCACCCTTCTCCAGGAGGCCATGCAGTCACTTAAACTCAGCGCCCGCGCTTACGACCGCATCCTTCGCGTGGCACGAACCATCGCAGACCTCGCAGGTGCCCCCACAATTGACGCAGAACACCTCCAAGAAGCCATCAGCTACCGCACCCTCGATCGGGGAACCAATGCCGCTTGATGCGCGGGGGAGCGATGGTTAACGAAATCGTCGTGGCTGTCCCACGGTTGGTCTCTGCCAGAGGAGACTTGCCCCACGCCCTACGCCCTTCCGTAACAAGCTGCCTGCCGCCCCATACGAACGCCATTGCGAGGGGCAACCCCTCCCAAGCCTAGGAAGAAGTCCCCAAAACAAGCCGCATCGGCATCATTTTCGACTCCTGGAAGCCGTGCCGCTTGAAAAACCGATGTCCCCCATCGTTCAAGCGATCGGTGAGCAACGTGATCCGTAAGAACGACTTTTTCTTCGCGTACTCAATCGCGTGCTTCAACAGAAGAGCTCCAAACCCGTGGGCACGAAACGCACGGTGCACAATCACGTCCTCGAGCAAAATCACAAACCCTCCCTCTGCGGTCGAAATGGTGAAAAGCAGGTTGATCATCCCCAAAATCTTCCCCCCCTCGCGCAGCACAAAAATTCTTCCGCGATTCGGTTGCTCTAAAATCAACTGCAACCCGCGCATCTGCTTCGAGCGGTCAGGGATGAAATCTCCCTCATGAGTGAACAAATCAATCAGAAGATCTGTCATTTCCGGCAAATCTTCCAGCGTCGCTTGTTCAATGAGAGGGGTGTCCGGCATGAGTAAAAATAGCCCTTGGATCGGGGCGCCCATACCTTGCTTCGCCCGCGCCATTTTTCAAAGGTTTTCCGTCAAATCGCCTGCGGCGCCCACCGAGCCCCCCTCCATTGCCCGAACCATCCTCCCGCACCGCATCGACGACGCGAAACCAAATGCTGCACATCGACGGAAACGAAAAAGAACTAACGTGCAGGCGCATCCGCCCGCGCAGGTGAAACGACCTCACGAATCACAGCGCCCGCCGCTTCACCGAACACAAGAACGGCAAATCGTTCCACCGAAGAGACCTCGCCAGGACGAATGGCTGGGTGATCCATCCCCTCCGATGTTGTCACCGGTCCCAACGCCACTGACTGCGTCGGACCATTGAGCGAAGCGTAATCAAATCGGCCGCGCACATCCGTGTACCCATCTTTGAAAAAGCGCACACCGCCGGAAACTCGGGCGTACACCTTCACATACACCTTCGCGAGAGGCCGTTTTCCCTCCTGATCCCTCACCTCCAACCGTCCATAATTCTCCACAAAATCGACCCGCATCCGGCTCACGCCGCAATGCACTGAACGACGCAACCCAGCGCCTGACGCCTCAACCACAAGGTTGCGTCCTTTCAATGCCGGAGGCACCGGAACGACATCGCCCTGCCGAGAATCCAACACCTTGTGAATCACCGATGCAGCCGGTTTCACCATCCGGAAACGTCCGCTCTCCTCACGTCCAAACGGATTCCCAGAGAAGCTAAACTCGGGATCCGCCGGATAAAAGTTCACCTGCACCTCCGCCAAGTTACGCGCCCGAACGCGAACCCCCTGTTCCACCGCCTCCAGCTCAAACCCTGGCTCCGTCCCTGACAGCGCATCCAATCGCGCCTCACGGTCCTGTCCTTTGTTTCTCGGACCTTCCACCCCGCCACCCGCCACCTCTGCCTGCTCCATCAAACCTCGAAACAGCGTTTTCCAACGTTCCACCGGGTGATTCGCATACCGTTCCGCAATCCGCTTCGCCTCCGCCGGCTTTTCCGAAAGCAACTGAAACACTCCGCCCAAGTATTCAACCTGCAACGCCGTCCCCGCCTGCTCCGTCCGGCTTCCCATAAACCACTTTCGCGCCTCCCCCACCCGGTCCTGCATGAGCAAATGCACCGCGATTGCCACCCGGTCAGAAGCATCAAGAGCAGGCTTATGCGCCAAAATCTGAAGGAACGCAGCGTACTGGCGCCGAACTCCCTCATTTCCAATCCGCCAATCCTCACCCACCCGATGCGCGCGCGGGTTAATCAACGGCGAAAACTCCAGAAACTCAAACGCCCCGCGCTCCACCGAATCAATGCTGAGCAATCCTGACTTCAGAGACGGTCCACACTGAGCGATGAACGCATCCTGGTGCCGCAACCAATCCGCTACCGTCACCGCGTCCGCATGCTTCAATCCGTACGAGGCCACCACCGCATTCCACACGTGATTCGTTCGCATCCATGCCGCCAACCTCAGGAAGAACGCCCTCTCCTGGCAACGCCACGCAACCCGTTCTAATGGAGTCGCCAAACCCGAATGCGAGTCAAGGTACGCAAAAACCTCCGCCTCCGTCCCATTCTGCGAAATATGTTCCCAGGAGGCTTCATCAACCGTTGCCGAACGTTCCAATACTCGGAAAACCCGTGTCCCAGCACGTATCACCCCACCCCCCATCGCACGCACCGTCGCCGGATGATGCACGAAGCCGTCCGCCCCCTCAGGCGACGCCTCAGGAAAGTAAAACAAAAACTCCAGTCGGGTCGTCGCGTATGGCTCAATGCGGAGCGGACGACTCTCCGTCGCCTTGCCGTTCGCCAAAGGGATCGCACCCGCGGGAACCTGCCAAAGAAGGTCGCCTTTCAACACACCCCCCGTCGGATTTCCAAGCACCACACTCGCCCCGTAAACCACGCCGCGAACAAAATCCCCCTCCACAAACTTTTCAATCTGCTCACCCGCCTCATCCCGATGCCGGTCGTCCGCACGGAAAAAGTTTTGCGTCACAAGCGCCCGCCCAGGACCAGAACCACCCTCCGTCATCAACTGCACCTGACGATGCAGCACCAATGCTGGCGAATCCGACGCCACCTCAAGAGCCGCGCCGTCCCGCTCAAATCGCACCCCCTCCGAGGTGAAGGGAAGGTCGAGGAAGGCCAGTGCCAGAAGTAACTCATTCCCGCTCCGCGCAGCCTCCATGAAACGGCCTGACAGAAATGCCCCCTTCATCCCGCCTTCAATCCACGTCGCAAAATCCACCCAGAATCCCGAAACCCGAACCAAATCCGCGACCGCCGCGCTCCGGCGTACCCTCAGGTAATCACTCTCCGCAAACTCCTTCGTCAGCCCTGTCAGTCGGTAATACTCCCTCGCTTTTTTCCGCGCATCCACCACCTCCTGCTCCGCAATCATTCCGAACACCGCCTCATCCCCCAGTGCAACGCCATTCGCCCCAGCCTGCTGCTTGAATCCCTGCATCTCCATCGCCTTGCGCAGTAACTTGCCCGCCTCGGCGTCGTCCCTATCGAGTTCACCCTTCTCCTCCTTCGCAGAAGCATCCTTCAACTGGCGAAGCTCCGATCGTGATACCGACGAGGACTCCCTCAAGCGTTGGCTGATGGCATCGATTGCAGCGCGCTTATCCATTGCTCGATTCGCTCCCAGCGCCGGCTTGTTGGCCGCCTTCTCCGCAGGCGCTGGGACGGCGGACGATACAGGAACCGCATTCCTCCCCCCGCCCATTCCTCCAACAACACCCGCCGCCGAGAATCCCGAGACGCGCCCCGAATCTTCCGCCACCAGAGCAACAGCATCCCCGTCTGATCCGTCCAGCCCTCGCCCCGTTAAAGCCGTGTCGAACCGACGCTGCTCACCCTCCCGATCCACTGGCATCCGCGCAAGCATCTCGCTCACATGTCGTTTCGTAGAACCGCGCTCCGCCGGAATCCGAATCGCTAGCAAGAGCTTCTCCATCACATTTAACCGTCCGTACCGCCAAGGCTCCAAGTACGGCGTCAAATCCTCCTCCAAGAGAAAGTCGTCGACCACGGTTCGCGACTTCTTATTCGCCAAATACGGACGAATCACTTCTCGGAAAAACACCGGATCTTTTCTCCACAGAAAAAGGTTCACCTCGTGCGAAACAAACTCCGAGTAGCGCGCACGCTTCGCATTCTCATTCAGGGCGTCCCAACCCGACAACCAGTCTAATCCACCGCTCAGAACAACGTTCTGCGCGTCTTCAGCCCCCACCCCGGAGGGTTGGTTTCTCAACAATGTTTTGAGCAAACTAAACGCCTCTCCCACGGTTCCAAACGTTTGGAACTTCGTCGTCGCAACATCCACAAACCGGACCTTGCTGCCCGCTCCAATCGCCTGACTCGCACGCTCCTCGGCAAACGAACGCGTCGGGTCTAGTGGATGATTCATGCGCACATCACGCCGCGCGGCTCCCGCTTGACGCACAGCCACTTCTCGCCAAACAGCGTGCTGGCCGTCCTCCGCATAAATCTGAACCATTTGCCTATCTCCTAAATCCTTAAACGGCACGCGAATCTCGCCCGTCGCCAACGGCTGCAAATCCCATCGAAGCGCCGCAGGCGTCGCCAGAAAGTCGCGGCTGTCATCGCCCTCCGCCTGACTCTGATCCAACAAACCAAGAGGGGCGGAAGCGGGAGCCGCCGCCATCTTCGCCAAACGCTCTCCCGCCGTCGCGAGGGCGCGGTCGCCTCCTTTCTGCTGCAAGGCCTCAGCCCCTGTTTCGCGCGTCTCCCACGGATTCAACAGCAACCCCGGCCTGGGCAGCATCAATCCAGGAAACTTCTCCGCCTTCCTCCGATCTCGAATGTAACGGTACTCGTCCCCAATCCTGCGTCCCGCCGAAAAGAGATTCGGAGTTTGTGCCGCGTTCCCAGAAGCCAGCCCCCATCGACCAAACTCCGCAAACCCCGCAAACAAACTCCCGCTGTCCGCAAACCTTCGCCCTGCCACATGAATCCGCGTCCCTTCGCGCAATCCCGAGAACTTGAACACCACCGCCTCCGCCTGCACCTCGCTCGACAACAGATGCAGTCCGCTCGCCGCCCCCTTCTCCAAGTCACGCGCCGAACCCAACACCCAGCCGGCCGCAACCGCTGCCTTTGAAATACGAACCGCCATCGAAACTCCCTCCTGCTCATCCCGATACTGATAATCTCCGGCCTCGAGCCCTTTCCACACCACAAACCCCCGCTCCCGCTCCATCCGTCCATTCAACTCCCGAACCGCTTGCCCCTGTCGCATTTCCAATAAGGAAAATCGTCCCTTCCATTCCAACCCCGACATCACCGGCACGCGCAACGCCTCGCCCACCGTTAAGTGCACCACTGGATCAAACGTTCGCCGCGCCCGTTGCAACGACCAATCCCTCACCCCACCACCCTCAACCGAACTGCCCACCCCCTCTATCCCCTCCAATGACCCCAACCGAATCCGACCAGCGCCATCCGTCTTCAAAACCGCATCCCGAGTCCCGCTAAATCCCCAGCGACGGAACGTAAACTGAACCGGCACATCCGGCATCGCCTCCCCGTTCCGTCCCAACACCTCAAAAATCCAAACCTCACCGCCTCCCTCACGTTCTCTCGATAAAAATCCGCGCCGGAGCTGCACACCCGCATCCGTCCCATTCACCTTCCACGTTCGCTCCGAACTCAGCACCACGCCCTCCGGATTCCTCATCGACGCAACCTTTCCGCGCAACGAAAGTGTCATCGATCGCAGGCCCTCCGGGATCCGAACCGGCACCTCAACAAACCCCGTCGCATCAAACTTCGGATCGCGAATCTCGCGGATTGAAGGAATCCCGTCGGCCCCACGCGATGACACCGTCAAAACCGCTTCCTTAAGAAGCTTGGGATCCAAACGCACACGACCAAGAGTCAGGTAAAACCGAACCCCCGCGAGAACGTCAGCCCCCGCAAGCATCTGCTCACGCTCCAAATGAAATCCCGCCTCCATCCGGTAGTCCTCACCCGCCGGCAGAAACTTCGATAACACAGCAAAATCACCCGTCGTATCCGACACAATCAGCGGACGCTCCCCGCCAGCCTGCGTGAACGGCAACGTAATCACGCCCGACGCAGCATCCGCCTCAAAGCGCCTCCCGTCGATCCATGCGCATGCCCCTTTTACCGGAGCTAAGGCCTCGTCGAGAACCGTTACCTCAACCCCAGCAGGACCCGTCCGCTGAAGCGTCCGCCAGTTCCCAATCCGAACCAACGCCCGACTGCTGCGTCCTCCCCCAATCAACTCAACCAACCAAGCCCCACGTTTGCCAGCCAGCTCCGGCAAATCCACCGAAACTCGCCTCCGTGAAAACGGATCACCCCCCACCTTTAACGTCCGCTCCCAGTTGGGAACAACGCCATCGAGATTGATATCCGTGTTCAGCGGACGTCCCTCCGCCAGAAAGACGTTCAACGCGTTAATCTCAAAAATGTTTACTGCGAGCTCAGGCACATTTTTGACCCACACATCAAACTTCACCTCCTCTCCCTGCCGGAAAAACTCCGGGTTATTCGCCGGAAAATCCACGTCCGTTCGATCTTTGAGTGCTTGAAAAGCAGCTCCCCCGAGGAGCGATGCCCATTCTTCCGGTTTGCCAACGCCTGAAGTGATAAGTGCCTCCGCCAATACTGGCCGCAGCCACGAATCCCGGACTTTGTCGTAAAAGGGACGCGCCAGATCCTCGCTACCAGATGCCTGCGTGCGGGCATCTTCGACAAAGAAGTGGAGGAAATATTCCTTCACCAACGGTTCGTCATCCCCAACAGGCGCATCGATTTGCAAAACATTGCCGAAACCCTGATCCAGCCGGAAAGCCACGCCGCGCGACACCGCTCCTCGCAACCACTCAGGGTTGGCGTACTGAACCTGTCGTGGCGTGGCGAGATAGGCTTCGAACCGAGCCCGATCGTACTTTCCCGCGCGCCGGTCATGATCAAGCCGACGATAGAGTACGTTGACTTTGAGTGCAGTGAACGCATCTGACAGCTTTGACACCTCAGGCCAAAGTGCGTCCAACCATGCCTCCCGAGCCGCCGCGTCAAACACCACATCCACATCCGGTGAGGGCGCAAGCTGACGCACCCTGGCGAACACGAACGCCTCCTCGTTCACCAATGTCGGAATCCGTTGCTGCAAAGCTTCGAGCTGCTCAGGCAACAGCGCGTGGTGGATTGCACGGGTGCCAAACCGACTTCCGCCATTTCGAGTCAGGTCCCAAAGAACTAACTCAAGGAGCCCTGCATGATCCGGACGCTGCACTCGCTCCAGGAGCGCAATACGCTGGGTGTCCTTGAGCGTCGACTGTATCGCAATCCATTCGCCAATGCCAACGGGTGTAACACTGCTGAGCCCCGGATCACGCTTGGCATCCGCGGCAAATGCATCGAATGCCACCG
>JBIIXW010000269.1:0-7917 GCA_044347165.1 Chthoniobacteraceae bacterium | reverse complement strand
CTAAATTCGGCTTTTTTGTCCGATAAAGGGGCGCAATCAAGCACTGACGGGGGGATCCGGAAATTGTCATGCGAGAGATTCTTGTGAGTCCGTCGGAAGTTCCCCATTGTACATCCTTTCTGCTTCCTGGCCCGGGGGGCGGTGTGTTGCTAAAGTTTATTTTTTGTCCGTTACTAACTTCTTTTTGAACTGCTTATATGAACGACTTTCTTGACCTTCCTCTCGTGTCACTCAGTCCTGAAAGGCTGTCTACGTTCTCGCCAGAGCTGATTGGAAAGCTTTCTGCGTTTCAGATTTCGACACTGACGGAGCCGCAACTGACCGCTTTGCGGACGGAGCAGGTGGCGGTTCTCACGGGTGTGCAGGTGCAGGGGTTGTTGCCTGAGCAGGTGGCGGTGTTCACCTCGGAGCAGGTCGGAGCGCTCTCTTTGGGGGCGGTTCGCGTGCTGGCTTCGGCACAGTTGGGGGCGATGTGGGGTGGGCAGTTGGCGGGGTTGAATTCGCAGCAGGTGGCGGTTTTGACTCCGGCGCAGGTTGGGAGCTTGAAGCCGTATGCGATTGAGGGGTTGGGTGAACGGGCTGCGGTGTTGTCGAGCGCTCAACTCGCCGGTCTGGTAAACTTGGAGGGACTCACACCTGATGTATTGACGGTGATTTCCGCGGGTTCGCTGCGCGGGCTGTCGCCGCAGGCGGTTGGGACGTTGCGGGGGGAACAACTGGGGATGATGTCGCCGGTGCAGATTGGGGCATTGACGTCGGTTCAGGTGGCGGCGTTGTCGACGGACGGGGTGGGTGCGCTTGGGTCGGAGGGGATGATGGCGTTTGGGTCGCAGCAGTTGCGGGCGTTGGGGAGTGCGCAGATTGCGGCGTTGGGTTCGGAGGGGATTTCTGGATTAGAGCCGGCCGATTTTGCGTTGTTTACGAGTGCTCAGCTTCGCGGGCTTGGGGGAGTGATGCCGGCTTTTGGCGAGGGGCAGCCGCCGCAGGGCTCGGGGGTTGGGGAGTTTTCTCAGATTGCGTCGCTCACGGTGCAGCAGTTGCAAGCGGTGAGGCCTGAGGCTTTGCGCGGGTTGCGGCCGGAGGTGGTGGGGGCGTTGAACACGGAGCAGGTTCGGGGATTGAGCAGTGTGCAGGTGGGGGCGTTGTCGGGGGAGCAGTTGGCGCGATTGGCGCCGGAGGCGGTTCGGGCGTTGGATTTGGAGGATGTGTCGGGATTGACGAGTGGGCAGTTGGTGGCGGCGGGGATGAGCGCGGCGTTCGAAGCATTTACGCCAGACCAAGTGACTGCACTCAAGGTGCAGGCGGTAGCTGGGCTGCGGCCAGAGGTGATTGGGAGGTTTGGTTCGGACGTGATTGAAGCGCTGACGACGGGGCAGTTTGTGGCGCTGACGACGGGGCAGATTTCAGCGCTTGGTGGGAAGGGTGAGCCGATGTCTGAAAACCCGAGTTTCGGGTCAGGCAACGGTGGTGATGGGTGGCAGCCGACGATGGTTCTGGGCTCGTTGGCTGGATGGGAGACGCGGGACATTGCGGTGCTGAATAGTGCGCAGGTGGCGGCGCTGCGGCCGGAACAGGTGAGATCGCTGAGTTCCGAGCAGATTGTAGCAGTTTCGCCGCTGGCGATTCGGGGGATGTCGGTGGGGGCGTTTCAAGCGATTTCGTCTGGTGCGATACAGGGGTTCTCGGCCTCGCAGATTGGCGGAATACTCCCTTCCCAAATTGCATTTGTTGAAGCTGATGGGGAGACTCTTTCGATAGACGAATTTGGGAACGAAGCGTACCGTCCCGCTCGCGTTTTGGGGCTTTCCTCAGATTTGATTAAAGTCCTTTCAAGCAATCAGGTTGCAGCACTGACCACGGCTCAGTTGTCAACTTTGAGTTCAGGGCAACTGGCGGCCATGTCGCCTCAAATGTTGGCCTCAATTTCACCTTCGAAGATGGGAGCTTTTCAGTTTGAGCACATGCGGAATTTTTCTAGTGCTCAAGTGAGGGCTTTATCTGCGGCTCAGTTGGCTGGCATTGGTGGCATTGGATTAGCCCCTGACGCTCGTTCTCCACTGGTGACTTTGGCAGAAAGTGAAGGACGCGTTGGTTTGACATGGAATCAGCTCTCCTTGCTTAGTTCTGCTCAGTTTGCCGATATATTTGGAGCATTTCTGCCGTATGACTGGATTGAGGCTGCTTCGCCTTTTACGGGCGCTGAGTTGAAATCTATACCGGCTCCGTGGTTTGCTGGTTTGGACTTATTGGGGTTCGCGCCGGTGAGTGTTTTTAGTTTCGTTTCGCCAGAGCAGCTAAAGTTTGTTCAAGACACGAACCTGCCCTCTATCGATGCGTTTTCATCAACACAGGTTGCTGCCTTGAGTAGCTCGCAGTTGGGGGCAATGGGCAACGGCGGTTTTGAAAAGTTAACTTCCTTACAGGTATCTGGTTTGATGCCGAATCAAATTGAGTCGTTAAGAAATACAGAGAGCTTTAGGCTTCTGACGAGTGATGCGTTTTTCGGGTTCAGCAGCGTGCAGTTGCGGTCTTTGAGTTCGGCTCAGATTGGGGCGTTTTCTAGCGAGCAGGTGTCGGCGATTCGGGGGCAATCGTTGGGGGGATTGACGGTGGAGGCGGTGGGGGGGCTTACCTTTTCGCAGGTGAGCGGGTTAAGACCTGATCAAGTTCGAGGCTTGAGCAGTGTGCAAGTTTCTGCTCTTCGAGCAGTTATAAACGCTGATGAATGGTCATCCAGCGGTTTTCCGCCCGTGCCGATTTCAGGACTAAGTTCTGATGCGGTCGGAGCGCTCTCGAGTGCTCAGTTGTCTGGACTCTCAAAGCTTCAGTGGTTGGAGCTGGGTAGTCAGTTTTCACACATTAGTTCCGGTGCGCTCCGGGGTTTAGCGGTGGAATCGGTCGCTTTGCTCGCGCCTCAGTTTACTTTTGCGATGGGCTCTGCCCAGACGGCAGCTCTGACGCCCAGTCAAGTTGGCGCTTTGAAGTTCAACGAACGGGTGGTTTACGACCACCTCGAAAATAGCCCTGAACAAGAGTTCAGTCTCCCTGCGGACGTCCTTGGCCGGTTTTCCAGTGCCCAAGTGGCTGGGCTGGCTCCTGATGTTCTTTTCAGTCTAAAAAGTGAACAGTTGGCTGCCATCAGTGCATCGGCGATTGTTGGGGTTTCTTCCGCCGCTTTGGCAGGTTTGAGTTCAGATTCTTTCGGGGTTTTGCGTGGGGAACAGGTGCGGGCATTTACCTCGCAGCAGTTGGGCGGATTGTCGCCGGATGCCCTGCGCGGGTTGCGTTCGGAGGATTTGGCGGCGCTTTCGCCGGCGCAGGTGCGCGGGTTTGGGACGATGGCCTTCGCGGGGCTCGAGGGAAGTCAGGTAGCGGCTTTGACACCGGCTCAGGCGACTGCTCTCTCAAGTGGGCAAATCGCTGGTATTCGCGACTGGGCCTACGGCATCTCTGGCTCTGACTTTGAGTTTCCGATTGCCCGGTTGCGGACGGACGCCGTTGCGGTGCTTTCGAGCGTTCAACTCGCGGGGGTACAGTCGGATCAGTTATCTCGGTTGGGTTCGGACCAGGTTCGGGCGCTCAGTCCGCAGGCGTTGCGTGGCATTGCGCAGGGCGCATTCCTTGGGTTCGGCACTGATCAGGTGGACGCATTAACGAGTGGTCAGCTATCGGCTTTGTCGCCGTTGCAACTGATGTCGATAGACTCCAACGCGGGAATGTACGGTCCTGCTACGCGAGCTTTCCAACCGACGGCCTTGGTGGGGTTGACTTCGGAGCAGGCTGCGGTGCTTTCACCCAACTGGTTATTGTCTTTAAATACCGAACAGTTTGCTGCGCTTTCGTCGGGAGCGTTGCGGGGAATTTCGACGACGGCTTTCTCGATGCTTAGTGGATCGGAAAGTTATATGAACGGGGGGGCTGAGAAGTTGAGTGCTCTTACCTCCTCTTCTTTGCGGGGGTTGAGCGCATCCCAGGTGGCGGCGTTGATCGGTTTCTCTGGGTACCCGAGCCCGTCCGTGTTTGAGCAATCTGTGGCGCCGGGAGTCGTTGGTTCATTGACGAGCGTTCAGTTGGGATTGCTGGATGGCGGCAGGCTGGCGGCGTTCTCGTCCGATCAAATTCGTGCGTTAAAGCCGGATGCATTGCGCGGTTTGAGTCCGAATGCTCTCGGATCAACTGATCGAGGGGGCTTATCGGCCGCGCAGGTTTCGGCGTTCACTTCGGCGCAAGTGGTGGCTCTATCGGGTGCGCAGTTGAGGTTGGCGCCGATTGGTGGGAGCGGGGGTTACGGTCCTCAGGGATGGGTTGAAGCGGGCGGCGGGTTGCGGGTTGAGGCGGTGAAAGCGTTGTCCTCCGTTCAGGTGTCCGCACTGGAGTTTGCGCAGATTGGGTCGTTGACCACCGAGCAGGTGGTTGCCTTGACGCCTCAGGCCGTTGTTGGGCTGAGTCCGGGGGCGATGGGGTCGATGAACTCGGATCAGGTGGGGGCGTTGACGCCGGTACAGTTGGGTGCGTTGAGTGGCGTTCAGGTTGGCGGGATATCGAGCGATGGATTGATGGCATTGAGTGGGGCTCAAGTGGCCCTCTTGAGCAGTGCTCAGGTGGCTGGTTTCCGTCCGGAATCGGCTTGGGCATTTGGTTCGGACCAAGTGGCATCATTAACGACGCAGTCGCTGCGCGGATTGTCTCCAGCGTTCATGACCGCGTTGGGGAGTGATCAGGTGCAATCGATGTCGGCGGTGCAGGTGCGTTCTCTGTCCGCGCCCCAGTTCGGGGCGTTGTCGGTTGTCGGCGTTCGCGGTTTGGAGGTGTCGGATTTTGCGGCATTGGGCAGCGGGCAGGCGGCGATGTTGCGCTGGGATCAGGTGCGGGGAATTGCGTCGGAGGCTGTGGGTGCCATTTCTGCGGAGGGTCTGCGCGCGTTGAGTCCGACGGCGCTGGCGGCCTTAAATCCGGAGCAACTGGCGGCACTGATGCCGGGGCAGATTGGGGTTTTGAATAGCGGGCAGGTGGCTGCGCTGACGTATTACGGGTTCTCGCAGCTTGAGTCTTCGGATGTGGCGGCATTGACGAGTGCGCAGGTGGGGGCGATTGTGGGGACGCCGTATCCGACGGTGGCGTGGGATGATCCGACGCAGGGATGGTTCCGACGCGGATTCAACACGATTGGGAGTTCGCAGGTTTCGGCGTTATCGACGGGGGTGATTGCGGCACTGACGTCTCGTCAGTTGGGTGCGTTGAGTGCGGATGCGATTTCGGGGTTAGAGCCCTCGCAGATTTTGGCATTGAAAACGGGGCAAGTTTCGGGGTTGTCCAAGCAGCAGCTTGATGCATTCACCGTGCAGCAGAAGTCGTCGTTTAATCCTGCGGTGGCGAGTTTTCTGAATCCGACTTATGTGAACTCGCTGGTGAACCGGCAGAATCCGTTGGTGTTGGAGATGCGCGACTATCCGTTGGCGCCGATTGGTGAGGAGGGCATTCGGGGGTTGGCGACGGGGGTGTTGGCGGGGTTGACGCCGTTCCAGATGTCGACGTTGACGGGTGGTCAGTTACAGGCCTTGGACGGGGATAAGGTGGCAGCTTGGTCGAGTGTTCAGGTGGGTTCATTGCGGCCTGAGCAGGTGAAGATGCTTGGTTCCGATCAGATTGCTGGGTTGACGGTGCAGGCGGTTCGGGGGTTGTCGCCGGTCGCGATGGGGGCGTTGGGATCGGATCAAGTGGCGGCGTTTGGGATGCCGCAGATCGCGGCGCTGTCGAGCGCTCAGATGGGCGGTCTTTCGGTGCCGGGGATTGCGGGGCTTGAGGTGGATGAGGTGGGGGTGTTGTCGAGTTTGCAGGTGGCTGGTTTTGGGGTGAATCAGGTTTTGGGATTGGGTGCTGATCGCCTTGCGGCATTGTCGCCGCTGGTGTTCAAGTCGTTGACCCCAATTGCATTGGGAGCTTTGTCGAGTGATTCCATCGGGGCATTGAACTCGGATCATCTTCGCGCAATGAGTCCTTTGCAGGTGGCGGCGCTATCGACTGGGGCGATTTCTGGGTTGAGCGATTTCAATCTTGCTGCGCTGACGACGGGACAGGTTTTGGGGCTAACTGGGCCGCAGGTGGGAGCACTGGGGATTCAGCAGGTAGCGGGGTTGAGTGGGTCTCAGGTGGCGGCGATGACGCTTGGTCAGATTGCGGCGTTTTCGGCGAAGAATGACTCGTACAGTTACTCGGTTCCGGCGGTGCGCGGGTTGGGTTCTGACGCGGTGAAGGCGTTGACGGCGGTGCAGGTTGGTGCGATGACGCCGTTGCAG
The DNA here is from genome assembly GCA_044347165.1 of Chthoniobacteraceae bacterium. Taxonomy (GTDB): domain Bacteria; phylum Verrucomicrobiota; class Verrucomicrobiia; order Chthoniobacterales; family Chthoniobacteraceae; genus JBEEPE01. Next base: position 1,621 of record JBIIXW010000269.1, on the reverse strand, counting down.
GTTGCGGCATTGGACGGTGGGCAGATTTCGGCGCTGTCGAGTGGGGCGATGAGGGGGATGGGTGTGGGGTTGATTTCTGTTTTAGGTTCGGAACAGGTGGCGGCCTTGGGTTCGGCGCAGGTTTCTGGTTTTTCACCGGAGCAGGTGGCTGCGTTGAAAGGGGATAAGGTTCCCAGTTTTGGGTATCCGAATAGTGGGGTGTCGGGTGGGGTGGTGTTTGCGTTATCGACGGAGGTGGTGGCTGTATTGACCAGCGTTCAGTTGGCTGCGTTATCGTCGGTTCAGGTTGGGATGTTGAGTTCTGACCAAATTGCGGTGATTTCGGGAGCCTCGTTGCGAGGGTTGAGTGTCGATGCGCTGCGCAAGTTGAGCTCGGAACAAGTGTTTGGGATGAAGCCGGGTCAGTTGGCGGGTTTGGGTGCGGCGCAGATTGGTTTGATTTCGACTGGGGCGTTCGCTGGGTTGTCTTCCGAGGTGGTTGGTGGATTGAAGCCGGACCAGGTCCGGGGACTGACGCAGGTTCAGATTCGCGGGTTGGGTTCGGATCAGGTGGGCGCTTTGGTGTCGGCGCAGGTTTCGGTGTTGTCGGCTGAGCAGATTCAGGGGTTTGCGGGGTCGATGCCTTCTTGGCAAAATCCGAACGGGTACGGTTCGCTCAACTCGGGTATCGCTTATCTGCAACCAACGGCGATTTCGGCGTTGAGTGGCACGCAGTTGGGGTTCTTGAGCAGTGCGCAGGTTGCTGGGATGACGACCGATCAAGTGGTGGCGCTGGGTTCCGGTGCTCTGAAGGGATTGGGCTCGTTTGCGTTGAGGGGGTTCACATCGGAGCAGGTTGCGGTGCTCACGCCGCAGCAGGTGGTGGGGATGACACCGCAGCAGATTGGGGCGTTGAATCCGGAGGCGCTTGGTGGCAAGCGGGATGAGTATTATGGCAGATGGATTGGTGGGATGAGCACGGATGCGGTTGGTGCTTTGAGTAGTGTGCAGGTTGGGGCTTTGGGGTCTTTTGCGGTGAGGGCGTTGATATCGGAGCAAGTTGCGGCATTCCGGCCATCGGCATTTGCGGTGTTGAGTTCGCAGGCGCTGCAGGCTCTTGGCTCGGATCAGGCGGTTGCTTTGACGCCGGCACAGGTGTCCGCGTTGAGTAGCGCGCAGATTGGGGCCATGCAACCGGCAGTCGGCTCCTCTTATCCAGGGGGGCAATATTACCCCGGGGCTGGTTACATTCCTTTTGGTTTGGGACTGAGTGGCTTATCGACGGATGCGATGGTCGCATTGACGTCGGTTCAACTGGCGGGATTAAGTTCGTCTGGAGTTTCCATTTTGGGCAGCGATCAGATTGCGGCGTTGTCGGCGGGTGCGATTCGGGGAATTCGGGGGGAGGCGATGCGTGGGCTGAGCTCGGATCAGGTCACTGTGCTCAATACAGACCAGCTGAGATCTCTGAGTGGCGAGCAGTTAGCCAATCTGACCGCCTCGGCGGTGGCGGTGCTCGGGTACGACTGGTACGCTAGTTACTATTCTGGTGAGAACCCGTACGTGTCTCTCCGGGTTTTCACTAGCGGGCAGATTGGATCGTTCAGTCCTCGGCAGATTGCGGTGTTTTCCTCTGAACAGG
>JBIIXW010000037.1:0-24684 GCA_044347165.1 Chthoniobacteraceae bacterium | reverse complement strand
TTTCCGTTGGACAGCGCGTTGGTTTCGCCGCAGACCGACCAAACATCGTGGTGATGCTGGTGGACGATCTCGGGATGATGGACACCTCCGTTCCTTTCATTTTGGATGCGAAAGGTAGTCCGAAGCGCCAACCGCTGAATGACTTTTACAGAACTCCGAATCTCGAGCGCCTTGCCGATCGCGGGGTCCGATTCAACCAGTTCTGTGCCATGAGTGTTTGCTCGCCAACGCGCGTTTCAATCATGACTGGTCAAAACTCCGCGAGACACCGGGTGACAAACTGGATTAATCCAGTGAAAAACAACGCGGGCCCGCTCGGGCCAACTGGTTGGCGCTGGGAGGGTTTGGGCCGAAATGACGTTACCCTCGCGAGAATCCTCAAATCTGAGGGGTATCGAACCATCCACGTCGGAAAAGGGCATTTTGGACCAAGGGATTCCGAAGGGGCGGACCCTCTGAACTTGGGCTTTGAAGTGAACGTCGGCGGTACGTCAGCAGGTCAGCCCCCGAGTTATTACGGGGCAAAATCCTTTAGTTCAGAGAAAGTCGTCGAGCAAAAGTCTTCGCTACCCGGATTGACCGCGTACCACGGCAAAGAGATTTTTCTGACTGAGGCACTGACTCTCGAGGCGAATCGACATGTCGAGGACGCGGTGCGGTCGGATCGCCCATTCTTTCTCTACTTTGCCCAGTACGGGGTACATGCGCCGTTTAACTCAGACCCTCGTTTTGCCGACCATTATCGCGAGTCGGGAAAGCCTGCTGCAGCGCAATCATTTGCAACCCTGGTTGAGGGAGTGGACAAGTCACTAGGCGACGTGTGGAGCAACCTCGAGCGACTCGGCGTGGCTCAGAACACGATGATCATTTTTCTCGGAGACAACGGTTCGGACGCTCCGCTCGGGGACGCCCACTCGGTTGGCAGCGCTGCGCCACTGCGGGGGAAGAAGGGCTCCCATTATGAAGGCGGGATGCGGGTGCCGTTCGTTGCGGCGTGGGGCGCTGATGGGGGATCAGCGGCAGCAAAAACGCCGATTGCGAAGGGCACGGTGCAGACCCAGATGGGGGCGGTTTACGACCTTTTCCCCACGGTGCTCGAGCTTGTCGGAGCTCAATGTCCGCAGGGGCATATGATCGACGGTACCTCTCTGCGAACGCTGTTCACTGGAAGACGAGACGAGGGGCGTGGTGAGCGATTTCTCATGCACTACCCTCATGCGCCGCATCGAAGCGACTACTTCACGTCGCTTCGGGACGGACGTTGGAAGCTAGTTTACCATTATTTTCCGGCAACAACCTCGCAGGGTGGACATTACGAACTTTTTGATTTGGAAAACGACCCTTACGAACAGAATGATCAGTCGTCTTCCCGCACAACAGAGCTCCGCGAAATGGTTGCCCTGATGAAGGTTGAGCTTGAGCGTCAGGGCGCATTGCTTCCCCGAGCTTCCGAGCTTTCAGGGCCGTCTTTGATTGTAATGCCCTAAAAGGTGCCTCCATCAACCCCGTTGGTGCGCGCACCGAAAGGCTCGTGTCGGTTCGATGATGGTTCCCAGCAGGAACATTCGAGGGAGGAGTCTCGCGCGGGCACTCAACTCTCGACCGCCCGATTTGAGGTGCTTAAATTATGGGTTCTTCAAATCCACTCCTTGAAATGAACACACCTATTCGCGTTGCAGTGACAGGCGCCGCCGGTCAAATCGGCTACTCTCTTCTCTTCAGAATTGCCTCCGGCGCAATGTTTGGCCCACAACAGCCCGTTGAACTGAGTTTGATCGAAATCCCCGCTGCACTTGGTGCGCTCGAAGGGGTGGTCATGGAACTTGATGACTGTGCTTTCCCCTTGCTCAAAAAAGTGGTCGCGACATCTGATCTGGCGGAAGGGTTCCGTGGGGTAAATTGGGCTCTTTTGGTGGGGTCCGTTCCTCGCAAGCAGGGCATGGAGCGCAAGGATTTGCTCGGGATTAATGGCAAAATCTTCATTTCTCAAGGCCAAGCGATTCAAGCGAACGCTGCCCCGAACATCCGAACACTGGTGGTCGGAAACCCATGTAACACAAACTGCTTAATCGCGATGAATAACGCGCGCGACATCCCCTCGGATCGGTGGTTTGCGATGACGAAACTCGATGAAAATCGCGCGAAATCGCAACTCGCATCCAAGGCGGGTGTTGAAGTGTCCCGCGTGAGCAACTTGACGATCTGGGGCAACCATTCCGCCACTCAGTACCCAGATTTTTACAATGCACGCATCGCGGGCCAGCCCGCAACGGAGGTCATTTCGGACCACTCGTGGCTTGAAACCGACTTCATCTCCACCGTTCAGCAACGTGGCGCGGCAATCATCAAAGCGCGCGGAGCATCATCGGCCGCCTCCGCAGCAAATGCCGTAGTGGACACGGTTCGGTGTCTAACAAGCCCCACTCCGGAAGGTGATTGGTTCAGTGTTGCCGTATGTTCTCCAGGGGATTACGACGTGGCCTCGGGACTCATCTCATCTTTCCCAATTCGTACGAACGGAAACGCATGGGAAATCGTTAAGGGAGTGCCTGTTAACGAGTTTTCCAGAAAGAAAATCGATTTGTCGGTGGAAGAACTGTCGCAAGAGCGCGATTTGGTTAAAGAGCTGATTCCCGCCTAACGGGGTACCCCTTCGGGGCTCCGTCTCCCGTAGCGGCGGCCCCGAAAACCGCGCCAAGTCACCATGCCCAAGGTTTTCATCAAAACGTACGGTTGCCAGATGAATGAGCGCGACTCGGATCAGGTCGCGAAGGACCTTATGGACCGAGGTTACCTCATGACCCAAAAAGAGGCGGAGGCGGACGTTATTCTCTTAAACACCTGCAGTGTACGGGACATGGCGGAGCAGAAGGCGTTGGGCAAGATGGGCATGTTGGGAAGGCTTCGCGCAAACAAGCCGGAAATGGTCTTCGGATTCCTCGGCTGCATGGCGCAAAGTCGGGGTGAAGAACTGGTGAAAGAAATTGGGCATGTTGACCTTGTCGTTGGTACCCAAAAGTTCCATCGAGTCGCTGATTATGTCGATCAACTCGTTGAACGAAAGCGGTCTTTGAAGGAGCGGTTGATGGATGACGTGCGCTTTTCCATCGTCGATACGGACGAAGAACAGGGTTCTCAGGGGACGATTCGTGATCACGTGCTGGAGCCCAAGCAGTGCACTGCGTTCGTCTCCATCATGCAGGGATGCAACATGCACTGCGCTTTCTGTATTGTTCCAAGCACCCGAGGATCGGAGCGCTCACGTCCGATTGGAGAGATTGTATCGGAAGTGGAGAAGCTGGTCGCCGAGGGCATCCGCGAGGTCACGCTTCTCGGACAAATCGTGAACCTCTACGGACGGCACGAGTTTCCTCGCTCCGAAGATGGTCGAAGCCCCTTTGTGCAGCTTCTGGAAGCGGTTCACTCGGTGGAAGGGCTGGATCGACTCCGTTTCACCTCGCCCCATCCCATTGGCTTCCGTTCAGATTTAGTGGATGCATTCTCTCGGCTCCCAAAGCTCATGCCGCACGTTCATCTGCCGATGCAGTCCGGTTCCGACCGCATCCTCAAGCTCATGCGTCGCGCCTACACCGTCGAAAAGTATGTCGCCCTGACAGAGCGTCTGAAGGCAGCGCGTCCCGGCATCGCGCTGACGACGGATGTCATCGTGGGGTTCCCCGGCGAGACCGAAGCCGAGTATCTTGAAACGCGAGCCCTAGTGGAGCGCATCGGCTTCGATAATGCATTCATCTTCAGATACTCGCCGCGCAAAGATACTCCAGCGGCGGAAATGGATGATCAACTGTCGGACTCGGTAAAAGAGGAACGTAACCAAGATTTGTTGAGGGTTATTGACGGGTTGGCGAGAGCGAAGGGCGAGGCCATGGTTGGCTCCCGGGTGGATGTTCTTTGTGAGGGTCCAAGTAAAACAAACGAATCTCGTTTGAGTGGCAGAAGCCCCGACAACAAAATCGTCATTTTTGAAGGAGGGGAACGTCTGATCGGACAAATCTTTCCCGTTCAGATTGAACGCTCTTCGGGATTTAGCGTGTACGGCACTCCGGCGATCCACGTCTAAGGGTTCGGAAAGTTCTTTTAACACAAACTGTTATGGCAAACCGTATCGATGATCGCTTCAAGGCTCTGCGCGAAGCTGGGAAAGCCGGCCTGGTAACTTACATCGGGGCGGGTGATCCCCACCTTCGATCGACCGTAGAAATCGCAGTGGAGTTTGACCGCATTGGAGTCGACGTGCTTGAGCTCGGATTACCGTTTTCGGATCCGCTGGCCGACGGGATTGTTAATCAACTTGCGGCCGCAAGGGCATTAGCCTCGGGCGCAACGACAGCGGGCGTGCTTGAGGCAGTACGGCAAATTCGTCAGAGGGCGCAGATTCCGATTGTCCTCTATACGTACATGAATCCGATCTACCGGTATGGTTTCTCGAAGTTTGTAGAAGATGCGGAGGCAGCTGGTGTCGACGGATTACTGATTTTGGATCTGCCACCTGATGAGGACGAGAATAACCCGGATCTTCAGGTCACCAGCGGGATGCGTAGGATTCGTTTGATTGCGCCAACCACGCCTGAGCCTCGGATTTCCCGATTGGTCAAAAATGCGAGCGGCTTCATTTATTACGTTTCTCGTGAGGGTGTTACAGGAGAGCGGTCAGACATTGCCGATACGATGCCAGAACGCGTTTCGGTGATTCGGGAGAAAACGTCGCTGCCGATTGCCGTAGGGTTTGGCATTTCAACGCCTGCACAAGTTGCTCAAGTTGCGGGATGTGCGGATGCAGTAGTTGTGGGTAGCGCAATCGTCCGCAGGATTGCCGAGCAGGGTTCAGAGCCTGATCTTGCGCACCGTATTGGAGAATTTGTTAGGCCGCTTGTGGCTGCGGCCCACCGAGAAATTTGATTTTCAGGATGTTATCATGAGATCCGAACCCGCCAGCAAGAAAGTGAGCGGCATCCTCGTGCCGCTGTTTGCTTTGCGCGGGGCTCGCGACTTTGGGGTGGGGGATACCGAAGCAATGCGAGATCTCATCGATTGGAGTGCGTCCCACAATATAGGCCTCATCCAATTGCTTCCCCTCAACGAGACGGGATCTGATCACTCTCCCTACAACGCCATCTCCTCAGTGGCTCTGGAGCCGCTGACCATTGCGCTCAATGCGTGTGATGTTCCTGGGTTGACCGAATCGGATATCGCGGAGGAGCAGCGCCATTTTGGATGGCCCTTCAGACGGTGTAATCGAGTGGCTTACGAAGTTGTGAAGCCCTTCAAAAGAGCCGTGTTGCGCCGTGCTTTCACCCGCTTCAAAACGGATGCGCAAGACGAAGCGACAACGGCAGAGTTCGAGGGGTGGATTGCCCGAGAATCGGAATGGCTGACGGCGTATGTCCGGTTTCGAGCCATCATGGAGCTCTCTCAGGGAGACGAACGCTGGTCGCTCTGGCCAATGGAGTTCCAAACCCTCAAAGGTTTTGATCGATATTTTGAGGGACTCGCACAGGACGAGAAGTTCGGTTGGATGGCTGAGTGGGAGTTCTTGAGCTGGGTCCAATGGGTGGCCCATCGGCAGTGGGCGCGTGTTCGGGCTTACGCAGATGGCAAGGGGGTGTCGTTGATGGGCGATATTCCGTTCGGCGTGAACTACTACAGTGCGGACGTATTTGAGTGTCCGGATCGATTTGATCTCACGTGGAGTGGGGGAGCTCCGCCAGAGCCGGCGTTTCAAGACGACGTATTTGTGAAGCGCTGGGGCCAGAACTGGGGTGTGCCGTTGTACGACGATGCATTTCAGGAAAGTGAGGATTTTGCATGGTGGCGGAGAAGAGTGCGTAAGAACCGCGAGATTTTTCACTCGTTTCGGATGGACCACATTTTGGGCATCTACCGGATATACGGATTTCCTTGGCGGCCAGAGATGAACTCCCGGTTCGCATCGGCTTCCGACGAAGCGGTTCAATCCGAATGCGGCGGCCGGTTGCCACGGTTTCATCCTCGTCCAGACGATACAGATTCCGAGAAACAGCTGAATCGGGAGCATGGGGAGCGGTTCCTTAGAGTGCTCTTGGAGGAGTCCGGAAAAGGCGGTTTGGTTGGCGAAGATCTCGGGACGGTTCCGGATTACGTTCGGCCCAGCCTTTTGTCACATGGCGTTCCGGGCTTTCGGATTCCGTATTGGGAACTCGAATGGGACACTCGATTGACGCCTGCGGATGCTTACGATGAGTGCGGGGTGGCCACTTACGCAACCCATGACCATGACCCGTTGCGCGTGATGTGGGACAGATGGATGGCGACTATTGCAAAGGGCGAAAGCGGACTTCATGCAGATGCAGAGGCGCGAGATCGAGCATGGTGGGAGGTTCGTCGGCTCGCGAACTGGGCTGGTTTTGAAGTGCCCTGCATCAAACCGTTTGAGGACGTTCATTTGCTCTTAGTCAGAGCGCTGCTCAGATTGCCCTGCCGAGTGGTTATTTTCATGATCACCGATCTTTTTGGCACTGCGCAAAGGTTTAACGTCCCCGGGGCTGTCGCCGACTCGAACTGGAGTGCACGGATTGAAACACCAGTTTCCGAATGGGATAGGGATCCTTCGCTGAAAGCATTTCTCAGCGAGGTTCATCATGATCTCGCGCGCGTTCACGCAAGATCATCTGGTCGTTGAAAACTTTAAATACACCTGACTATGAGCACCGAATTCGACATTCAGTACACGGCGAGGCTCGCGCGGATGGAACTCTCTTCCACCGAGGCAGAAACATTCCAACGCCAGTTGCAGGGGATTCTGGGATACGTAGAGAAGTTGAAAGAGGTGAATGTGGAAGGCGTTGCTCCGATGCACCATACGGCGTCCATTCTAAACGTGCTCCGATCCGACGTGGAAGAGGCTGGACTGACCCAGAAAGAGGCCCTGCAGAACGCTCCTCGCCAAGCCAGTAACCTTTTCATCGTGACAAAAGTCATCGAGTAAAACTTACCTCATGGACCTTACATCTCTTTCAATCAGCGAGTTGCTTGATGGATACCGCTCAGGATCCTTCACTCCTGTGGATTTTGCCGACGCAGTGGGCGCTAGAATTCAAGCGGTAGAATCACGGGTGAGGGGATTCCTTTCTTTTGACATCGACGCCCTGCGGCAAGCCGCCGAGAAGGCCGATATCAACTTGCCTCTCGGGGGAATCCCAGTGGCGATTAAGGATGTCATCAATGTGAAAGGGGCCCCCTGCCACTGCGCCTCACGAATGCTGGAGGGATACATTGCTCCCTATGATGCCACGGTGATCCGCAGACTGCGTGAGGCTGGAGCGATTCCATTCGGCCGCACCAACATGGACGAGTTTGCCATGGGCTCTTCCACCGAGAACTCTGCCTTCCAAACCACGGGGAATCCCTGGGCCACCGATCGAACACCCGGAGGGTCCAGCGGAGGCTCCGCCGCGGTGGTGGCAGCGCGAGAGGCGGTTGTCTCCTTGGGATCGGACACGGGCGGCTCGATTCGTCAACCTGCAGCTCTGTGCGGATGCGTTGGACTCAAACCTACCTACGGGCGGGTCTCGCGCTTCGGGCTCGTCGCATTCGCGTCCTCGCTAGACCAGATTGGACCGTTTTCACGGAACGTGCGGGACAGCGCTTTGCTTCTGAATGCGATTTCAGGAAAGGACACGCGCGATTCGACGAGCACCGATCAACCCGTACCCGATTTCACTCGATTGCTGGGTCACGATTTAAAGGGGGTTAAAATCGGCTTGCCGAAGGAGTACTTCATTGAGGGTACCGATCCGAAGGTGTCAGAGGCGGTCCAGAAAGCCGTTCGCCAATGCGAAACCCTCGGTGCGGAGGTGATTGAGATCTCGTTGCCGCACACAGAATACGCGGTGGCAGTGTATTACATCTTAGCCACGGCCGAGGCGTCGGCGAATTTGGCGAGATTTGACGGGGTAAGGTACGGGCATCGCGCCGACGGTACGGCAGGGCTCCTTGACCATTACGGAAAGACTCGCGCCGAGGGATTTGGGCCCGAGGTGAAGAGGCGGATTATTCTGGGAACTTACGTACTCTCCAGTGGGTACTACGATGCGTATTACCTCCGGGCGCAAAAAGTCAGAACCCTGATTCGCCGAGATTTTGAAAAGGCGTTTGAAACCGTGGACGTCATTGTGAGTCCGACGTCGCCCGAACCAGCGTTTAAGTTGGGAGAACGGTCGGATGATCCACTGCGGATGTATCTCGCGGACATTTTCACCATTGCAGCGAATCTGGCTGGGAACCCCGGTATCAGCGTGCCTTGTGGGTTTGCGGAGTCTGACGGAGTCAGATTGCCGGTTGGGCTACAGTTTCTCGGAAAACCTTTCGGCGAGGACGAACTCCTCCGAGTGGCCCATGCCTACGAGCAAGCGGCGGGATGGTACCGAGAGACCGCCGCCTTGACGTGAGTTTCGTTAGAACGAAGGAAGCATTCAGCGATGAAACCCGCCTGAACCCCTTCGACTGTTCGACCTCGATTTTGACTATCCATGACGTGCATTGTATTGCGTTAATAATGGCGGTTGCTGAAGCTCGCTTTGGGCGCAAGCCTTCGGCAACATCTTATCTCAAAAGCCATGTCTCCTGGACCTGATTACCCAACCCTCTGGCAACGCAAAGTCCTCTGGAGCGCCATCAGCGCACTCGCCATCTCAGTGATTCTCTCCATCGGCGTCAGCTGGCTCTGGATTGTTTCCTTCGTGTTAAAGGTCGTGCAGCCCATTCTGGTGCCATTCGCAGCTGCGGCTGTGATTGCCTATCTGATGGAGCCAGTCGTGCGATTCCTCGTCGCTAGGCGGTTCTCCCGACGCATTGCTGTCGTATCAGTCTTCGGCGCATTAACAGCCGGATTTGTCGGAATTCTGTTTTGGATCATCCCCGAAATTGCCCACCAGACGCACAATCTTGCGGAACGGATCCCCGCCTACAAAGCATCAGCCACCAAGCGGCTCAAAAAGCTGGCAACCGAGTTCAAAGCCAAAACAAACATCCCCATCCCTGCCCTCGAGACGCTGGATTCTCCCGAGTCCAACGAAGGCGCACCAAAAACACCTGCCTCGGTGGCCCCACACCCAAGTGGCCTATCTCATGCCGCTGAACCCACGTCCATCCTTGATCTTCTTCTCAAGGATGATGGCAATCTCGACTTCAGAGCTCTCCTTCAGGGCGACTGGATGGCAAGCCGCCTGCCTACCGTTCTGAATAAACTAGGTTCAATCTTGAAATCGAGCGTTGGTGGCTTTCTCGGCGTGTTCGGCTTTCTCATTTCCTTGGTAATCATCCCAATTTATCTGTACTATTTTCTTATAGAAGCCCCAACTATTGCTAAGACGTGGCAAGACTACCTTCCGCTCAGAAACTCGGCCTTCAAGGATGAGTTGGTTTCTACCCTGAACGAAATCAACGGCTACCTCATTGCATTCTTTCGCGGGCAGTTGATTGTCAGTTTGATCGATGGAGCTGCGGTTGGGTTGGGCTTGGTTGTTGTCGGATTGGATTTCGGGCTCCTGATTGGACTGCTCTTGGGGTTTCTTGGTCTCATTCCTTACCTCGGAATGTTTATGTGCTGGGTGCCGGCGCTGGTGATTGCTCTCGTTCAGACCGGCGGAACATGGATTCCGACGGACGAATGGTGGATTTTCCCACTTGTCGTGACTTGTATCTTCGCGGTCGTCCAGAAGGTGGACAGCCTGTTCATCACCCCCAAAGTCGTATCAAACTCCGTGGGGTTACACCCCCTCACCGTCATTGTCTCGCTCTTCGCGTGGAGCCTCATCATGGGTGGCTTGCTCGGTGCGCTCCTCGCCGTGCCAATGACCGCCACGCTGAAAGTCATTTTGAAGAGATACGTTTGGGAACGACGGATTCTTCCGAGTGTTCATGCGGTCGAGGAGAGCGTGCTGAAGGAGATGAAAAACGAACACTGACAAACGGTCGTTTCGATGGATCGAACAAAAATTGATATCGTCCACGAAAGGCGCCGGAGCTTGTTGCTTGCCATCGGGTTGTGCGTTGCGTTCCTCGCGTTCCTCGTCGGCGGGACCTACGCAGTCTACCGACATAAACCGCGCACAAATCAACTGACCGGAATGATCGTGGAGAAGTACAGGTTGGATGAAATCGTCCGAGAAGTGCAGGTTGGCCGGCGGGGACTGCGCTCAGAAGAAGTGGACTCTGGGCACCGATTTCAGATTTGGGTCGAAAGCACCGGCAAGACCTATGAGGTGCCCGTTACGGCCCGGATGTTTGAGCGCAAGGAAGTCGGAGACTCCCAATCTTTCATCAAACCGCCATCGGAACAGCGTTGACCGCTGGTGGGCTACCGGCGTCAACGAATCACTCGGTCGAACAAGAACAAACGGTTTTCACAACATGAACGCTAAAACCGAAAACTTCCGCTGGAAGTTGGTTGCGGGGGCCGGATTTGAACCGACGACCTTCAGGTTATGAGCCTGACGAGCTACCAGGCTGCTCCACCCCGCGTTCGTAGATTGGTAAGGATGCACCGTGTTTCCTCATTCATCAAGAAAAACCGGAGGAAAACACACTGTATTTTGCAACAAGCCTCTCGTCAGCTATTTAAAATTTGTTTTCAGAGTTCAATACAATGCGGGCAAACCTCGGCGCCGATGCGCAGCTCAGCGAATCGGTGAAAGAAGAAAGGGTATATGAAACACAACGCGCTGAAACTGATTACGTTCCTTCTGAGCACAGTCATTTGGCCCGGACTTTTGCAAGCCGCGGAGCGTCATCCTGACCGTCCGAACCTGATTGTCTTCATCGCGGACGACATCGGCTGGGACGATTACGGATGTTACGGGAACCCAGCGGCAAGGACTCCAAATATTGACGCGATTGCCCAAAAAGGGCGCCGATACACCCAAGCATTCTTGACTGCGAGTAGCTGTAGTCCAAGTCGTTCAAGCATTATCACGGGACGCTATCCGCACAACCTCGGCCCCGCTGCCGAGCTTCATCTTTCTGTGTCCCCTAACATTCCGTGGGTCTCCACGGTCCTGAGAAACCAAGGCTATTACACCGCATTGATTGGGAAGAATCACATGTCGGTCGATTTTGCCTCCGGTACCCCCCCTTTCCCGAAACGATGGGACCTCGTCGATCAGGGGCGAGTTCCAGAAAACAGCGGTCTCGAGTCAAAGTGGTGCGAGACACTTCAGCATCGTCCAAAAGATCGCCCCTTCTTCTTCTGGTTGGCAGCGGCAGACGCTCACCGCGGATGGGACGGCGACTTGCAGTGGAATGAGTCGCTGTACGGCCCAAAACATCGACCGGAGGACGTGGTTGTCCCCCACTACCTTGCCGATGACGCCCCGACACGCAAAGACCTTGCGTCGTATTACAATGAGATTACGCGGTTTGATTACTTTGTTGGCCAGATGATGAGCGCTTTGAAGGCGGAAAATCTGTTGGAGAACACTCTGGTGCTCATCCTAGCGGACAATGGAAGACCGTTTCCGCGAGCAAAAACGCGCTTGCATGATTCAGGGATGAAGACCGCGCTCGTCGCGCACTGGCCCTCACGCATTAAGCATGCTGGCGCTGTCTGCGAGAGCCTTGTCAGTAGCATCGATATCGCCCCCACCTTGCTTGAAGCAGCTGGAACTGAAATCTTGCCGACGATGCAAGGAGTAAGCCTCTTGCCAACCATGGCAGATCCAACAGCGAGCGTCCGAAAACACGCATTCTCGGAACACAACTGGCACGACTATGAAGCCCACGCTCGGTGCGTAAGATCAGACGGCTTTCTCTACATCCGGAACCACCGAGTCGATCAGCCGTGGCAGGGACCTGCGGACTCCGTCGCATCCCCCTCCCATCAATCACTATTGGCTCTGCGGGGCCTCCATCAGCTCACTCCCGCGCAAGCCGATGTCTTCCTGACCCCACGCCCCGCAGAGGAGCTTTACCACACCGAATCCGATCCCCTGCAGTTAAACAATCTCGTATCGAGGACTGAGCACGCCGAGGCGCGCGAGCGTCTCTCCAAACTTTTGGATGCCTGGATGAGCGAAACAGCCGATGGCATACCGAGAGACTTAACCCCTGATGGCTACGATCGCTCGACGGGAAAGCCCCTTCAGAAAGGGCCCCCTCCCCGTGGCGTATGGCCTGGGAAACCAACAAACGCGCACCTGGAGAATCGACCCGGACCGAGATAACCAACTGAGGTGCTCTTCAACTGCCAAGCCGATGTGTTCGACACTTCCACGACCTCATTCAACCCGGTTCCGCCTCGTGGCTGAGCGTGCCCTGCACAAGCCCCGGCAGGGCATCGAGAACCCATCATCAGACTGCTGGTCGAGGCGATAACTTCGGCCTATGAAAAGAGGGAATATCGCTTCCCGAGTGAACTCCGCATCGACCCAGACCGCCCCTCTCCTCCGCTTGCGGGATGTCCGCAAAACCTTCGGAGCCGTTCGCGCATTAAAAGGAGTGTCGCTTGATGTGAACCGAGGCGAAGTCCACGCCGTCCTCGGAGAAAACGGTGCAGGCAAAAGCACCCTCATCAAAATCATCACCGGCGCCCACACCCCAGACCAAGGTTCCTCCATCACGGTCAAAGGCACGCCGTTCACCGCACTGGACACCACCCGCGCGCGCCGACTGGGTATCGCTTGCATCTACCAGCAACCGGCCCTTTTTCCGGACCTTTCCGTCGCAGAAAACATCGCCCTGCGCCTCGAATCTTATCCACCCCTCTCCCTGATCAATCAGAAGGAACGCTCCCTCACTGCGGAAAAGCTTCTCGCAGAAATTGGCGCGCGCATCTCCCCTAACACTCCCGTCGCCAACCTCTCCATGCCCGAGCAGCAGATGGTTGAAATCGCCTGCGCCATCGGGGCGGGAGCCGAAATCGTCATCATGGACGAACCCACCGCGTCTCTCACCCGCGCCGAGCAACAACGCCTTCTTAAAATTGTTAATGACCTCCGCACCAGAGGGGTCGGCATCATCTACATCTCGCACCGCCTCGAAGAGATCTTTGCACTCGCCGACCGCGTGACCGTCCTCCGTGACGGAGCCTCCGTCGCCTGCGAACCGGTTCGGGACGCTTCCGGAAAATCTTCTCTAACCGAGGATCAACTCGTCCGCTGGATGGTGGGCCGGGAAGTCTCAAGTCTTTACCCGCCGAAGGCTTCCCTTTCCCGCAATCCTCCCATTTTCGAAGTACAATCGCTGACTGAGAAATCCGCGAACCTCGCTCAAATCTCGTTTCAGGTGGCAAAAGGCGAGATCGTAGGGATCGCCGGCCTAGTAGGCTCCGGTCGCTCAGAACTCGCACGCACTCTGTTCGGCCTCACCCCTGCGTCAGCCGGACGTATCCTTCTAGACGGCAAGGAAGTACAAATTGACTCCCCGGAAGCCGCGATTTCGCTCGGTATAGCCTATGTCCCAGAGGACCGGCGCAAGCACGGCATCATTGATGATTTCTCGATTTCGGAGAACACCGCGCTCGCGGCCCTTCCCCGCCTCTTCCCAAAAGGATTTCGAACGCGCAGCGCGGAAAACTCCCTCGCAGAGCGGTACATCTCCCAACTGCAAACCAAGACGGAATCTGCGCAGACCCGAACCGGAAATCTCAGCGGTGGTAATCAACAAAAAGTCGCCCTAGCTCGATGGCTCGCTACCCAACCAAAAGTTCTCATCCTCGACGAACCAACTCAGGGGGTTGATGTCGGTGCAAAAAGCGAAATCCACTCCATCATCCGTCAACTCGCCGAAAACGGACTCGCCGTCCTTCTCATTTCCAGCGACCTGCCGGAAATCATGGGGATGTCCGACCGCATCCTCGTAATGCACGAACAGCGCATCGTCGGGGAACTTCATGGTGCAGCACCCGCCGACTCCATCATGTCAGCAGCCCTTGGCGGTGCCGCTCACTCACCTCACTCTCAACTGACATGATGGACCGAAGGGAAAAGTTTCTCTGCATCGCACTCGTGGTCGTCGGCCTCATTCTGAGCCTTGTCGCGCCAAGCTTTTTTCAGCCACAACCACTCCTCTCCCTCGCCGCATCTCGAGTGCCCGCACTGCTCGCCGTGATCGGGACGGTTTTGGTCATCCTGACGCGTCAAATCGACATTTCCATCGGATCTACCATCGGTATCACCGCCGTCGTGATTGGGCACCTCAACGCATCCGGTCTTCCCATGCTCCTTGCAGCTGTCGTGGGAACCGTCATCGCCAGTGCCTTGGGGGCGGTGAATGGGTGCCTCGTGGCGTTCCTCAGACTCCCCAGCATTGTCGTAACCCTCGCAACCCTGGTCGTTGGAGCCGAGGCGCTTCGCCTCACGCAGAGGGGACAGTTCGTGCATCTCAAAGCAGACGCTCAATGGTTTGGTCTCACTCAAACGACGGGCCAACTCGTCCTCGTCCTCTCAACGGTAGGACTTCTCGTGGCCGGTGATTTTGTTCTACGCAACCTCCGAGCCGCCCGCGCCTTTTACGCGGTTGGCTCCAACGCAGAATCCGCTCGCCTGTCGGGGATTAGCCCCACAGCCACCACCTTCACTGCCTTCACTCTGAACGGACTCGCGGCGGGACTCGCCGCCGCTTGCAGCGTCGTCCAATCGCCACAAGTCGATCCAAAATGCGGAATCGGCATGGAAATGACCGCCATCGCAGCGGCGGTCGTCGGCGGAGTATCTATCAACGGCGGAACAGGCGGCCTGCGCGGCGCCGCACTCGGCCTCGTGCTGCTATCGGTCGTGAATCCGGCACTGACCCATCTCCACGTCGATGCCTACTGGGAAAAAGCGATTCAAGGCGCAGTGATTCTTTTGTCCGTTCTCTCCGAGTCCCGACGCACGAAACTTCGTCCGCCGTCGAACGCATGAAACGCTCTGCCTCCACTTCCACCCTGTGGCTCAGGATTCTGAACGAATCAAAACACGAGCTCGTGCTGTTTGCTCTTGTCGTTGCGGAGTTCGCCCTCTTTTCGGCCAATGCCCGCAACTTCAACTCTCCCGGCAACTTGACGAATATCTTTCGTCATTCTGCAGAAATCGGAATGCTGGCGCTGGCGATGATGCCCGTCATCCTTGCCGGCGGAATCGACCTTTCTGTTGGGTCTCTCGTCGGGCTTAGCGCGGTGCTGTTTGGCGAACTCACCCACACGTTCCACCTCCCGACCCTCCCTGCGGGAACGATTACGCTCATCCTCGCCTCTCTCGGTGGCGCACTGAATGGATGGCTTGTGACCCAGAAGAGACTGCCCCCGCTGATTGTCACCCTCGGCACCCTTTCGCTGTTCCGAGGGCTTGCCGAAGCCATCACGCGCGGAACTAAAACTTACCGCGATTTCACCCCTGGGTTCCTTGAGCTGAGCGATCTCTCGGTCGCGGGAGTTCCCCTTCAATCCCTACTCCTCTTGACCGTGGCGCTGTTGGTTTTTGTCGCTGTACACCAGTCAGTTTCAGGGCTCCAACTCCGAGCTTGCGGGTTCAGCCCCGAGGGCGCCCTGTACGCTGGCGCACCCTCGCAGAAACGCATCTGCGCAACTTACTGCTTCAGCGGATTCATCTCGGGCGCTTGCGCGCTCCTGCTGACTTCCCGATTACACCAAGCCCGTGCGGACGCGGGAACCGGCTACGAACTCGCGGCCATCACCGCCGTAGTGCTAGGCGGCTCCTCCATCTTCGGAGGCAAAGGTAACGTACTCGGAACGCTTCTCGGAATCGCCGCCATCGCCCTGCTCAACAACGGCATCGGACGCATCCCCGCCATCCTCAAACTTGGCGTCGGCAACGAACTTGCCAGTCTGCTGACCGGCGTGCTCCTCCTCGTTGCGCTCGCGGCGGGAAACCTCCATCGTCTATCGCTCCCCCCTCTCAGAAAACGTTCGTAACCCCGCATCTATCCCCCTTCCCATGAACAAGCGCGTCTTCCTCTCCACCCTCGCAGGTGTCACGTTTGCCTCACTCACAGGATGTAACAAAACCGACTCCGCGGCCGCACCGAACCGCGAGGGCAACAGTGCCAAAAAAGGCCTCACCATAGCGTTGCTCCCAAAGAGCAAAGGCAACCGGTACTTCGTCACCTGCGAAAAGGGTGCGCGCGCTGCGGCCGCTGAACTTGGAATCGAGCTCCTTTTTGATGGGCCCACCAACACTGACCCCGCTCGCCAAAACGAAATCGTTGAGAACTGGATCACCCTCGGCGTCGACGCCATCGCCGCCGCTTGCGAGAACGGAGAAAGCCTCTCGCCCGCCCTCAAAAAAGCCCGCTCCAAGGGGATTTCCGTCGTCACTTACGACAGCGATTCCACGCCCGACGCACGCGCATTTTTCGTGAATCAAGCCACGGCCCAAGGCATCGGGGAAACGCTGATGGACACCGCCGCAGAACTCTGCGGAGGCGAGGGTGAGTTCGCCATCATCACCGCAACACTCACCGCTGCGAACATGAACGAGTGGCGCAAACACATCAGTGCACGCCTCGCAGATAAGTATCCGAAAATGAAGCTCGTCGATACGAAGCCATGCGACGACCAAACCGATAAAGCCCGACAGGAAACGACCAACCTCCTCAACGCCAACCCCAATCTCAAATGCATCCTCGCCATCTGCTCCCCGGGCGTCCCAGGCGCCGCCGAGGCCGTCAAACAAGCGGGTAAAACGGGGGCCGTGAAAGTGCTCGGACTCGGCTTGCCCTCCGAGAACCGTCAGTACGTCAAGGACGGTGTCACACAAGCCGTCATCCTCTGGAAAGTCGAAGACCTTGGCTACCTGACCATCCACGCCGCTGCCGCCGTCGCGAATGAGACACTGATTGCAGGGTCAACCTCCCACACCTTCGGTAAACTTGGACCCATTCAAATCGCAGGGAGCGACATCCTCCTAGGAAAGCCCTTCATCTTCACCAAGGACAATATCGATCAGTTCGACTTTTGATTCGGTTTGAGCCTGCACGAATGTTCGCCGGACCGATGAAACCCCTTCTCTTCGCGCTGCTGACGGCTCTCTGTGCCCGTCACGCGCAGGCCGGCGCGCTTTCACCTTCACGGTTGCGGTGCGAGCACCGCGACACCGCACTGGCTGTCGAGACCTCGCATCCCGTGCTCGCGTGGGGACTCGAAGCAAATGCGAGCGGGCAGTTTCAAACGGCTTACCAAATCCGCGCCGCCAGTTCGCGAGACAAGGCTGCACATGATCGATTCGACCTTTGGGACACCGGAAAGGTATCGGGCTCGCGATTGACCCGAATCGCTTACGCAGGCAAACCCGTCAATCCCGCGCACTCCGTTTTCTGGCAGGTGCGGGTATGGGATTCGGCAGACGCGCCCTCCGATTGGTCTCCGCTTGCCCACTGGAAGTCCGCCCCGGAGCTGTCCGCGAATGGCAGCGCACAATGGATTTCAGCCTCCATTCCACGTCCCCTGCATCAGGACCGAGAAACGGTCCATCTCCCCCCAGCCCTGCGATTCCGAAAAACGTTTGAAATCGCAAACACCGTCCGGCAGGCCACGCTCTACCTCTCCGCCCTCGGAGACGCCGCTCCCAGCATCAATGGCAAACCCGCTTCGGAACAATACTTCCTGCCTGGATGGTCCGACTACCGGCACCGCGCCTACTACCGCGCTCTCGATGTCACCCCCCTTCTCCAACCCGGTCCCAACACGCTCGGTGTCACGCTCGCCGATGGATGGTACTCGGGCTACGTCGGACACGGACTCCTTCTGGGTTACGGTCCACACAGAACTGGACGCTATCTCTACGGCAAAGATCCCGCGGTTTTGGCCCAACTCGTTGTGGAGTTTGAAAACGGAAACCGCAAAACCGTGGCGACCGACTCAACGTGGAGATGGAGTGACGACGGCCCCGTCCGCGAAGGAGACCTCCTGATGGGAGAGCATTTCGACGCGCGGAAATCTCAGGCATGGGACACGCCCCCGTTTGATGACTCGACCTGGAAAAAAGCAGTCCCCGCCGGAATGGTTCCGACAGTTTCCGCACCCTTCCATGACGCGACAGGCCAACGAACGGTCGATTTGGGCTTCAAAAACCCCGACACCCTTCAGTCCTACCCAGCGCCACCCGTGCGGGTTGTGGAAACCATTCAACCAAAACACGTAAACGAGCCATCCAAGGGGGTCTACCTCTTTGATTTTGGCACAAACTTCGCGGGTAATGTGCAACTGAAGATTCGAGGAGAGCACGGTCAGAAGATTGTCTTGCGTTACGGTGAAATGGTTCACGCCGACGGGTCACTCATGACAGAGAATCTCCGCAAAGCGCGCGCAACCGATACCTACATTTGTAGCGGAGCGCCTGAAGGCGAGACATGGACTCCGCGATTCACCTACCACGGCTTCCAGTTTGTGGAAGTGTCGGGCCTCCGATCCAAACCCGATTTGGACCTGCTTTCTGGGTTCGTCCTCCAATCCGACACCCCGGTCGCCGCCGCTTTCGAATGCTCCGATCCCGTCATCAACCAACTCTTCAAAAACATTCAACGCACTCAGCGTTCGAATTTTATCGATATTCCGACTGATTGTCCGCAGCGCGATGAGCGCCTCGGATGTCTCGGTGACGCCCAAATCTACATCCGATCCGCCACCTACCATGCGGATGTGGAGGCGTTCTTCACCAAGTGGCTTTCGGACGTTAGCGAGGCTCAACGAAGCACCGGCGCCTACCCTGATTATGCGCCCTACCCCATGGCCGATGGAGAATCCGGCAAACCCTTCAGCAGCGGTTGGATGGACGCCGGCATCATCTGCCCGCACACCCTTTGGAAAGTCTACGGAAGTACGGAAGTCATCAATCGCCAATGGCTCTCCATGAAACGCTTCATGGAGTTTCGCGAGTCCTTAAGTCCATCTTACAGAGGCACCTCTATTGGAAACTCTCGGGGCGATTCTCTAAACCACGAGGACGCCACTCCCATCGAATGGATTGATGCTGCCTACTATGCGCACTCTGCCCAACTGATGGCCGAGATGGCTTCGGCAACCGGACGAACCGATGACGCTACTCATTACCGCGGGGTTTTCGAAAAAGTTCGAACCGAGTTTGTCCGCACGGTCATCGGGCGCGATGGAACCGTTAGCGGCGCATCCCAAACTGCGTGCGTACTCGCACTCGACTTCGGCCTTTATCCCGAGGGCGGCGCGTCCGTGATTGCAGACCAGTTGGTGAAGCTCATCGAAAAGAATGGCTTTCGAATGTCCACCGGACTCCTCGGTGCTCGATCCCTGCTTCCGGTTCTCTCTAAAGCCGGGCACCACGACCTCGCGGTTCGTCTCTTTCAAAGCCGCCAGTTTCCCTCGTGGTGCTACCCCGTCACAAACGGAGCAACGAGTGTTTGGGAGCGATGGGATTCTTACACTAAACGGGCTGGGTTCGGGCGACACAACGCCTCGATGAACTCGTTCAGCCACTATGCTTTCGGAGCGGTTAGCGAATGGATGTTCCGCGACCTCGCTGGTATCGATCTCGCAGAACCAGGGTTCAAAAAAATACGCCTCGCCCCCGCTCCCACGCCGAAACAACCAATTT
Organism: Chthoniobacteraceae bacterium; assembly: GCA_044347165.1. Lineage (GTDB taxonomy): Bacteria > Verrucomicrobiota > Verrucomicrobiia > Chthoniobacterales > Chthoniobacteraceae > JBEEPE01. The sequence continues at coordinate 5,128 of JBIIXW010000037.1, read as the reverse complement.
CCGAACTGACCGCAACGGAGTCATCTTCCGCTCCCCCGCTGAACTTCTTAAAGGCTTCTTACGATTCGCCAGTGGGTAAGATTGTGTCCGAATGGAAACGAGAAATGGACACGCTCACGTTTCGGTTCGTGGTTCCTCCCAACGTGGACGCTGACCTCCTGCTGCCGGTTTCAGGTTCGGGTTACGTCACCGTCGTCAAGGGCGGCGCAGCCTTGCTCAACCCAAACAAGGGAATGCCTCACTATCGCCTCGTTCCCGGCGAACATGTTCTGCGCGTGGACGAAAACGCCACCGACCCAAAGCAATGACCCCAAGACCGAAAGCCTCCTATCTCACCATCGACCTCGGCGCAGGAAGCGGGCGCGTGATGACTGCGGACTGGGACGGTGATTCCCTCCAACTAACCGAGCAGCACCGTTTCGCGCATCGCATGGTGCCTATCGGAAACGGTCTGCACTGGAACCTCTTGCACCTCTGGCACGAGTGCCTGAATGGTCTGCAAAAGTCCGCTCAAGAGACGCATCGCACCTTTCGTTCAATCGGAGTAGACACTTGGGCGCTTGACTACGTGCTGCTCTCGAAATCCGGAGAAATGCTCGGGCTTCCACGCGCCTACCGCGACCCGCGGACATCGGGCATCATTGAGAAAATCACACAGGCGGTTCCGAAGAACGAGATCTTCCAGACCACGGGGCTCCAGTTCATGGAAATCAACACCCTGTGCCATCTCTACGCGCAGTCCCGGGAGAATCCCGAACTCCTCAACAACGCCGCCCACCTGCTCATGATCCCGGATTGGTTCCACTGGTGCCTCTCCGGACAAATCTCGTGCGAGTTCACTAACGCAACCACCACCCAGTTTCTCGATCCCGTTCGCCGCACCTGGGCCACCCCAATGCTCAATCGGCTTCAGATTCCCCATTCGTTCCTTCCCCCGCTCACGGAACCGGGCACGGCCCTCGGGACCCTTCGGGGGACTGTCATGCGGGAGACCAGCCTGAGCGCCATTCGCGTCGTCGCGCCGGCCACCCACGATACCGCATCCGCCGTTGTCGCCGTACCGACAGAGCGGACGGGTTCGGCCTCGTGGGCTTATCTCAGTTCCGGCACTTGGTCGCTGGTCGGTGTCGAGATTCCGCGACCGCTCCTCTCAGACAACGTACTTCATCACAACTTCACCAACGAAGGAGGCGTGGATGGAACGTTTCGCCTGCTCAAGAACGTCATGGGCATGTGGCTGATGCAGCAACTTCAGGCAACGTTCAGCGAACAAAATATCCCGTGTACCATCCCCGAACTCGTCCGAGTTGCGGAAAGCGCTCCCGCGTTTAAATGTATCATTGATCCGGATACAGGAGCCTTCCTTCGCCCAGCCGACATCACGGCAATCATCCGGTCCGAATGCATCAGAACCGCACAACCGGTCCCCGAATCGCCGGGCGAATGGGCTCGGTGTATCCTTGAGAGCCTCGCCCTGCGCTACCGCGAAGTATTGGAGATTCTTCAGAGTCTAACCGGCACTCGTCTCGAGGTGCTGCACATCGTGGGCGGCGGATCCAAAAACGCGCTCCTCAATCAGTTCACCGCAGACGCTGCGGGAATCCCCGTCATAGCCGGACCCAGCGAAGCAACCGCACTCGGGAACGCCGCCATTCAAATGCGAACAGACGGCGTTTTCAGCGACTTACGAGAAATCCGTGCTGCGGTTCGCACTTCCTGTCGCGAAGAACTGCGCACCTTCATTCCCTCCAACACTGCGAAACCGCGATGGGACGAAGCTTTTGGGAGGTGGACCCGCCTCTTCCGCAGCGCAAGTTGAAGCACGCGCGGATTGCAACTTTTCCACAAAAAACTAAACCAATCGCAGTCAAAATCAGTCTATGAGCACATTCCGTTACGTGAACTATGGGTGGGACGACGCAAAAGCAGCGTCGCTCGATCCCGTCGCCCGCCTCGTCTACCGCTCCAACCTGCTTGGAAGCGACCAGCGCATCACCAATACCGGCGGCGGCAACACGTCCTCCAAAATCGTCGAAAAAGATCCCCTCACTGGTGCAAGCACCGAAGTGCTCTGGGTCAAAGGCTCCGGTGGCGATCTCCGCACGAGCACCCGCGAAAACTTTTCCTCCCTCTACCAAGATAAACTCATCGCCCTCCAAACCGCCTACGCGGGACGCGCCGACAAGGGACTCAAGTCGCAGGCAGAAGACGACATGGTGGGCATGTACACGCACGCCACGTTCAACCTGAACCCGCGCGCCTCATCCATCGATACCCCGCTCCACAGCTTCCTCCCCGGCAAGCACGTGGATCACATGCACCCGAATGCGATCATTTCAATCGCAGCAAGCCGCCGTTGCCTCGAACTCACCAAGGAAATCTTTGGGTCCGACATGGACTACGTTCCTTGGATGCGCCCCGGTTTCGAACTCGGCCTCGCCATGCAGGAGATCTCGCAGAAGAACCCTGCCGTCAAAGCGATCATGATGGGGCAACACGGCTTCATCTCGTGGGACGATGACGACAAGGTTTGCTACGTCAACACCCTCAAGTTCATCGAGAAAGCCGCAGCCTACATCGAATCAAAATACGAGGCGAAAGGCGGACACGCCAAAGCGTTCGGGGGAGCCAAATACCAAACCCTGCCTGAACCCCAGCGGCACTCAGTGCTGGCATCCATTCTTCCATGGCTGCGCGGACAAGTCAGTCAACAGAAGCGGTTTATCGGAACGATTCAAGATGACGAAGCCATCCTTCGCTTCGTGAACTCTCAGGACGCTCCTCGTCTGGCTGAGCTCGGCACCAGCTGCCCCGATCATTTCCTCCGGACAAAAATCAAGCCGCTCTACGTTGCTTGGGATCCCGCTTCAGGTGATGTGAAGGCGTTACGCGAACTTCTCGCGAAAGGACTCGAACAGTACCGCGCTGACTACGCCGGTTACTACAACCGTTGCAAGCACGCCAACAGCCCTGCCATGCGCGACCCCAATCCGACCGTCATCCTCATCCCCGGTCTTGGGATGATCGCATGGGGCAAGGACAAGAGCGAATCGCGCGTGACTGCAGAGTTTTACAACTGTGCAGTTGAAGTCATGCGCGGTGCGGAGGCCATCGATGAATACATCGCCCTGCCCCAACAAGAGGCTTTCGACATCGAGTACTGGCTGCTCGAAGAAGCCAAGCTCAAGCGCATGCCCGCCGAAAAAGAACTGGCTCGACAAATCGTTGTCGTCATCGGCGCCGGCTCGGGAATTGGCAAAGAAACCGCACATCGCATCGTGAAAGAAGGCGCTCATATCGTTGCAGTCGACCTCAACGCGGCTGCAGCCGAGGCCACCGCGAAAGAGATCACCGACAAGTACGGTATCGGAATCGGCGTCGCGGGCTCTGGTATCAGTGGTTGCGGACCGGCCATCGGCCTTTCCGCCAACATCACCGACCGCGCGAGCGTTCGCGCCATGCTCGACCAGGTCGCCCTCGCCTACGGCGGGTTCGATCACATCTGCGTAACCGCCGGCATCTTCGTCCCCAGCGACACCTCCGGACACATCCCCGACGACAAGTGGGACCTCACTTTCAAAATCAACGTCTCAGGAAGTTACTACGTCGGCGATGAAGCCGCGAAGACGTGGAAAGATCAGGGCCTCAAGGGCGCCCTCGTGTTAACCACGTCGGCCAATGCCGTCGTTGCGAAAAAAGGAAGCGTGGCCTACGACACCTCCAAAGCTGCCGCCAACCACTTGGTTCGCGAGCTCGCCATTGAGCTCGCTCCGACGGTGCGGGTAAACGGAGTCGCCCCCGCCACCGTGGTCAAAGGAAGCGCCATGTTCCCCCGCGACCGTGTCATCGGTTCGCTCGCGAAATACGCGATTCCGTACACGGACGATGAGGAGACCGATTCGCTGGTCAACAAACTCGCGCAGTTCTACGCAGACCGGACGCTAACAAAATCACCCATCACGCCGGCAGACCAGGCGGAAGCGTACTTCCTCCTCATCTCAAACCGGTTGAGCAAAACGACCGGACAAGTCATCACGGTCGATGGCGGGCTTCACGAAGCTTTCCTTCGCTAAGCGAGCCCAACTCGGATTCAAGGCGGCTTCCCTCGGGAGGCCGCCTTTTTCGTTGAACGTTGAAGGGGCAACGCTCCTATCGGTCGTTCGACAAATCTTCCAGCGTGCGAGCAACGATTCGGTGGAAATCCGGATTCTGAAGCCGAGCAACAGCCCGTATCAACTCGGGGTCCTCATCTGCCTCCGCCATCGACGCGGTAATCTGAAGAATCGCGTTCTCCCGAAGGTTGTGTGGCAGCCTGCCCAACGAACCAAACCAATCGAGGAGCCCTTCGTCCTCCGAAATCGCAAGAATCACCAGTTCAACCAACTCACCGACCGCATCATCGTCAGGAACACCCATATAAAGACCCGCGAAGCGTACAAATCCAGTCCCTCCCGCTCAACGCCGCGATCCGCGTTTTTCCCGACCGTTTCCAAGACAAAATCGATGACAGGGCATGGTTGTGTCTGTCCGGTCTGCTGCTGTTCTGGGTGTTGAAGGGTTTGGAATCGACGTTGAAGTTCACGCACATAAGGGAAACTCAGCCATCGTGGTGGTGGGACTCCCAGACACCGCCATCCGCGAAAGCCGCGACCGCGTCACGACTGCCATCTCCAACTCCCTCCTGCGCTGGCCCGTCGGACGAATCACCGTCAATCTAGCGCCTGCCGATGTGCGAAAAGAGGGACCTGCGTTCGATCTTCCCATCGCCGTTGGAATGACCCTCCTCGCGGCGCGGAATACGCCGCAGGACCTGCACGACTACTGCATCGCCGGCGAGCTCGCCCTCGACGGCACGGTGCGCCCCGTCAAAGGCGCACTCCCCATCGCGCTCGAAGCGCGTCAACGCGGCCAGCGCGCGCTGATCCTCCCACGAGAAAACGCCCGTGAAGCCAGCCTTGTCCAAGGCCTCGACATCGTTCCCGTCTCCAGTCTCCGTGAAACCGTCGACTTCCTCCGAGGTAATCAACCCATTCCTATCTTTCGATCCAACCCCAACGAACTCCTCGCCGAAGCTGCCTCCGCCATGGTTCCAGACCTGTCAGATATCCGGGGACAACACCTCGCTCGG
>JBIIXW010000145.1:0-7951 GCA_044347165.1 Chthoniobacteraceae bacterium | reverse complement strand
TAAATGAGAATCTACCGCAGTTTGTGTCGATGGGGACTCGGGAGTACTGGAATAACAAGGACGGCCACTATCTCGGGCCGGCTCACGATGCGGTGCCGCTGCGAGTGGACCCTGCGAATCCGCTGGAGTTTGGGCGTCCGCAGGGGGGCATGACGGAGTCGTCGCGTAGGACGGGGCTGGATTTGTTGCGTCAGCTGAACGGCTTGCGTGGGAACGAGTATCCGGCGGATTCGGCGATGGCGGCGCGGATGGCTTCGTATGAGTTGGCGTTTCGGATGCAGATGTCGGTGCCGGAGGCGATGGACATCACGAAGGAGAGTGCGGAGACGCGGGCGCTGTATGGGGTGGATTTGCCGCATTGCTCCGCGTTTGCGGGGCAGCTGTTGGCGGCGCGGCGGTTAGTGGAGCGTGGGGTGCGGTTTGTTCAGATTCAGCATGGGGGTGGGGGTGCTGGGGCGTGGGATGCGCATGGGGGGTTGAAGGCGAATCACGAGCGGAACTCGAAGGCGGTGGATCAACCCATCGGGGCGTTGCTGGTGGATTTAGAGCGGCGCGGTTTGTTGGAGGAGACGCTGGTGGTTTTTGGAACGGAGTTTGGACGGACGCCGGGATCGCAGGGTTCGGATGGGAGAGACCACCATATTTTTGGGTTCAGCATTTGGATGGCGGGCGGCGGCATTAAAGGGGGCGTGGTGCATGGTGCGACGGACGAGTTGGGGTTCCATGCGGTGGAGGACCGGCATTACGTGACCGACGTGCATGCCACGATTATGCAGCAACTTGCGCTGGATTCGCGCCGACTGGAAGTTCCCGGCCGCAAGCGGTTGGAGATTGATCACGGGAAGCCGATGCAGGCGATTATTGCGTGATGAGGGGTGCTGCGAGTGCGCTGAGGGTTGCCGGTTCGATGAGCCGACGAATCCACGTTTCACTTCATTCCGTGCCACCTGCCCGTTAGGGATGATGGGATGCGGTTAGGAACTGCCTGTACGCGTCATTGGGTGGGGTCAAATGTGACTCGCAATGACTAGGCGGGTAAGGTCGAGGGTGCCGTGAGGAATACGAAACCCAATGAGTCGAGGAGTTTCTATAGATCCGCAGATCTGTCACGGTAAGCTTGCAGTCTGTGGGACTCGTGTTTTGCTCTCCACGATTTTAGGTGCTCTTGCTGGTGGTGATTCGGCGGGGCAAATCTAGGAGGAGTACCAGGTCACGAAAGAGGACATCAGCGCCGCTCTCGAGTTCGCGAGGGACGCGAGCGAGTATCAGACCTTCAGCTGCAACGCAGCGGCGTGAGATTTTTATTGGACCAGAAGTTTCCAAGGAGCGTGCCATGGCACTCACGACAGACGGCGATTTCCTTGATACGCGGTCAGGGGGTCCTCTCCATGACGCTACTGGCGCCTGAGGTCGCGGTTTTGGGGCAGACTAACTTGTGCCCTCGGACCTAGGGCGCATCTGTAGTGTGGGCTGTTTGACCGAGAAACTAAAGATGCGAATAGCACCTAGGTATCGCATTCCAAGCGTTGTCCGTGGGTGGGTATTTTGCGGTTCCACTGCCGCGAAAGTAAACTCAGTTCAGGTTGAGTTTTTTTTCAACTGCGTCCCGCGTGCTTTTTGACTTCTCCGAAGCCTTCTGATCCTCGGGATTCCCGCCCGCTAATCTCTGGAGTTCAGATTTGAACAACTTCACGCTTGATGAAGCTAGGTATAAAGCTTTGACATCGTAAAATGTTCCCCCGAGCGATTGAGAAGGATTTATCATAAAATCGTTTTGCTCTTTTGAGAACGGGAGGACATTTCCGCTGCCGAGAGCGGCTTTTGCGGCTTTTAAATCAGATCGCCCGTCCCCGACCCAAATCCCGAGACCCAGTGCTTTGTCGTAGACAAAGTAGGTGGGGACCGACTCTTTCTCGTTTCCGCCTTGTTTTGGGATTTCCTTGAAATATTGCTCTGGGCGTTCACTTTCAGGCAGTTGGGTCATTTTGTTCGCCCAGTCTTTGAACTTCGGTTCCCACCAAAAGATATCATCAAGAGATTCAAGTCCCCTATCCAACGTGCCCGCAGGAACCTTCTCTGTATATGTCCGAACCTTGTGTCTTGACTCTAGCGGATTTGTTCCAGGGGCAATGTATAACTGAAAGCCGTGAACCGTTAGGCGATTAAGGTCAAAGCCGGATTTTATCTTCGTGCCATCTGGGAGTTCCAAGAGCGATGCAGGGGTGCCAGACAGCCAGTCCTTAAAAATAGTCTGCTGTTTTTCCTGTTTCTCTTTCTGTTTCCTCTCTTGGTCCGCTTTTGCTGCTTCTTTATCCGCTATCGCTTTCCTCTCTGCTGCTGCTTTCTCGGCATTGGCGCGCTGGACCATTTTTTCTCGTGCAGCCTCTTCTTCAGCCCTGGCTTTTTCCTTCGCTTCGGCTTCCATTTTAATCTCTTCCAAAAACACCTTGTGGAGTTGAGATACTGACAAACCATTATATTTCTTTAAGAATTTGGAGCAAATCTGATCTTTCTGGCGTTCCGTCACGTTAGGGCCTCCTTCGTCGAGGATGTGTCGCTCTGTTTCCACAGCACGCAATGCAATCATGTTGCTTATGAAAGCCTTGTCTTGCGCACCGATGTCCCTGCTGTCCTTGATCCATTCGATAACACGTAACGCAGACTTCTCTAGATCCGCCATCGACGATGTGTTTAACTTCGGTTCTGCGGCGATGGCTGTGAAGCAAGAGAAAAGCGCTAAGGCGAAGAGTGGGTATTTCATACTATAAAACGTTAACGAATATAACTGCAAAACATTAGACTTGGCAAAACATCGACAGGTTGAATTTATCACATGCGCAGACCGCTAATCAGAGCGTAGAGGCCCCCAACGAGTGCGAGCGCACCAAGTCCCAATAGGAATAAACCTCCAAGCAGTCCAAGTAAGAGCTTCAGCGGGCCAGGGGCTAACTTTTGGTTGCACGCGTCTTGAGTTAGACCAGTGCCTTTTTGAATCAAGGTTGTTTTCATAAACATTAGAGGATTTAACTCTCTAAATCCGTCGATGACCTCGCCACTCCGAGCATCTCACGATCTCCGGCGATATCTTTGAGCGTTGATAGTAGGGCTGACTGGAATCCATTTGCGTCTGTCAGCTTGAAAGCTTGTCCACTCTTTGAGTTAGTCTCGGATTTCTCGTATTTTGTGAACATCACGCACTGCAAATCCGAGGGCGTTTTCTGAGCCGTGGTTGTCGCTGATTCCGAGAAGACGTAGATACGTTCGGAGTCGATGCCTTTTCGGGCTACGGCATAGCCGAGTTCGAAGAGAACATTCGGGTTGTTACCCGAGATATCGAAGATGAGCACGTCCGCCTCGTCGATACGTCTTAAAATCGTGCCGAGAACCGTGCCGCCATGGCGCGATCGAAGGCGGCGCACCGATACCTCAAGCTGAACCTTACCTGATCGTTTGCGCGCGAGCTTCTCGAGTGCTTTTGCGGCAGTCTCAGCGGTATCTCTTAGAAAGCACCAGTGACTGTTGAGGCCCTTCCGCTTTGGGGCGGACTCGATCTGGTCCCAACGCCCCCAGTCGTACCCGATGTAGATTAGGACGGGCTGACCTCGCAGGAGTTCACTGCTTGCTGCTTGCTGCTTGCTGCTTGCTGCTTGCTGCTTGCTGCTTGCTGCTTGCTGCTTGCTGCTTGCTGCTTGCTGCTTGCTGCTTGCTGCTTCAATGACATAATTCGAACTTATGGAGCAGACTGAACAAGCGCAATGTAATTTTTGGAAATAGATGAAGGAACCATGCTTGCGCCCTCGGACGGGTGATAAAGTTCTCTGGTTTTCTTCATGGATCTGCGCAAAGTTTTTGTAAATGTGTAAAGCGAGATTCGTGAAGGTGGCCGGTTCAGGTGTGCTTTCGGGAGACGCGTGGGTGGCGGTTGGGTTGCCGAAGGGGGATGATGCAGGTTAGAGCGAGAGGATGGGGGCGGGGAGGGTTCGTGCGATTTCGTGGATTCGGTAGCCGAAGCCGGGGCCGCGGAGGGTGGTGAGGTCGAGGTGGCCGTTGCGGCGTTGGAAGATGCCGGGGTGCACGGCGGCCTCCGGGGCGGATGCGGCGGGGTAGAACTGCATCGCGTTGCACTCAATCCCCGCAATCGTGGGTAGATGTGCCGCAAGCTGACAGTGGGACATCATGGCGAGCATGGGGTTGGTGAGATCTTGCACCATGAGCGTCATGCCGTTCGCTTGTGCCCACGCCGCAGACAAAAGCGCTCCGGTGAGGGTCTTGCAGGTTTTGAGCGCGACTCCGTTCCACCCCAACTGACGGCCTGCTTCGACCACGCGCCAGTCGTGGGCACTTTCATCGAGGAAAAGCGGTTTTCGCGAAGTGATGGATGCCGCGGGGATGGGGTGTTCGTCCAGTTCGTAGGGGAACGGTTGCTCAACGTAGAGGAGGCGTCCGTAGGCGCGGGGAGCGTCCACGCGCAGGCGATCAAGAACATCCGTCACGTAGGCGGGTTCATGCACGCAGCAGTTAAAGTCCGCGCTCAGCCAGTCGACGTCGTGTTCCTCTGCCATTTTGCCGACCCGAACCAGGCGTTCGTAATCCCATGCGGCGTCTGTTCCGCGGAGTTTGACCTTCAGCGCCTTGAGACCGTCGGTGCGAATCCAGTCGTCGAGGAATACCGGCACGCCGTCGTTTGGCTGGGTGCCGATGGGGTCGTCTTTGGTCAGCGGATCGAGGCCACCAATCAGATGCCACACGAGGAGAGCGTCTTTCCGCTTCGGCAGGAGATAGTCCGATATCAAGCGGCTCGGTAACTCCTTCGGCGCGGCCGATGCATCGACGAAGGACTCCAGTCGGTCGGGGAGGGTTTCTTTGTTGAAGAGCGAGAACACGGTGCGGTCGAGCAGTTGGCCGACGGCGTCGTAAAGGGCTAAGTCAAAGGCGGAGAAGACGACGAGCGAGGCCAGCGTGGTGATGGCCACTTTCTTTCCAGAAACGGGGTCAGTTGGCGCGTTTTGGCGAAACGCTGCGACGCTTCCAGGAAGGGTGTGTTCGATGAAATGGTGTTCGAACCGGAACGGGTGGGAGAACCCCTTGGCTCCCTCGCTGGCCCAGGCGGACGCGATGTGTTTTGCGAATGCGGTCATCTGTTCGAGACGCATGGCGAAGGGGGAGGCGTCGGGCCATGCCCATTGGACAGCCACGGGTGTCTCTCCGAAACCGGTTGCTTTGCGTCCGGACTCGTCCACGACGGTGCATGCGATGCGGAGGCACTCGACGGAGGTGACGATTTCGGCGCCGAATTTGAGGGGGAGCCGGTTGTGGGCGGGGATGAGTCGGAGTTGGACGGAATCGATGGCGAGGCGGTTCATGGGTTATTCGGGCAGGGGTTTTCCGTGGGTTTCGGGAGCGAACCAGATGACGATCATTCCGACGGCGTAGACGAGGGTAATGATGGCGCCGGCGTTTGCGTAGCCGCCGAGCAGTTTCACTAGTTCGCCGCCAAGGACGGCGCCGAATGCTGCGACGAACCGTCCGGTGTTGTAGGCGACGCCTTGGCCGGTGGCGCGGACGGCGGTGGGGAAGAACTCGGGGAGGTAGAGGGGGAAGAAACCGTAGAACGCGGCAGTGATGAGCCCGCAGAGGATGGTGAGTTGGAAGAAGGTTTCGCCGAGGCCGGGTTTCAAGCGAAACATGAGTTGGCACACCGCGAGGGAGAGCGCGCAGAGGAGGAAGAACCCGAGGCGCCTTGAGAACTTCGCGCACAGGATGGGGGCGAGGAGCGATCCGACGACGGCACCGACCGTGAGCATGAGTTGCGCGTTGGCCTTGGCGCCCGGATTAGCGGGGCCGGCGAGTTCATCTGCCCAAAGTGGGATCCACTGGACGGAGCCCCACGTTCCGATGAGTGCGACGGCGGACAGAACGATTCCGACAAGGGTTTTGCCTCGGAGCGCTCGCGAAAAAATGGCGGCCATCGGGTATTCGAGATGGGACATTTTTCCAGTTTGCACGTCCTTGCGGGACTGGTGCCAGCGCTCGGATTCTGGAACAAAAAAGCGGATGAGGAGGGTGATGACGGCGGGCGCGGCACCCACAAGGAACACCCAGCGCCATGATTCGGGAGTGACGGGAATCTTTCTGGCGATGAGGGCGATGAGGAGCATGCCGCAGTTGGCTGCGGTGCCGATGGCGCCGGCGAGGTAGGGGCGTTTGTTTTCCGGCCAGACCTCCATGATGAGGGCGACGCCGAGAGCCCATTCGCCTCCCATGCCGAGGGCTGAGACGAACCGGCAGGCTGCGAGGTGCCATGGCGCGTCCGCAAAATAGCCGGCTGCGCTGAATAGCGAGTAGGTGAGAATGCTGAGGCTCATGGAGCGTACTCGTCCGATTTTGTCGCCGAGCCATCCAAAGACGGCTCCGCCGAATGCAGCTCCTACGAGAAAAGCTGCGGTGATGTAGCCCATCCACTGGCCTACGGCACCTTCGCCGCCCTCGGTGAGGAGGCTACGGAGAGCGGGGCGCGCAATGACGGGAAAAAGGCCGATTTCGAATCCGTCAAAGAACCACCCGAGGAAGGCGGCGATGAGCGCGAGCATGGCGCCTTTTTGGGGGACTTGTTGGTTCTGGTGCATAGGCGCGTCCGTGGGAGGCAGATGCTGTGCCCAGCAGCGTGGGCGGAGGCTGGAGGGGATGCGTCATGGTGGGAAATCGTGATGGCAGAGATTCGCTCTAGCCTCCGTCTCGCCGTGTTGTGTCCCTCCCTTTCCCAAGCCCCGGAGGGGTGCACCAACGTATCTCGCCCCTACAGGGCTCAGATGGTTTTTCATTTCTTCCTCGGGCGTTGCCCGAGGCTGTCATGAGGTGCCCCGTTGGGGCACCGGAACTCCCCCATTTCCGCAACTGCTTTCATGCAGAGTCCGCTCGGATGCCTGCGGGAGCCTGTGGCCATTCCCGTTTTTAGATTTATCCCAATTTGCACTCCTCTGACTTTGGGAGGTGATACGCGTGTTTTAAGGATTACCATTACCATTATGAAAACGGTAAGCATTCAAGAAATGCGGCTTGAATTTGCGGGGGTGCGTGCGGCTTTGGAGGTTGGGGAAGAGTTGGTGTTGACTTTTCGGAATCGGCCTTTGGCCCGCCTGCTTCCCTTTGCTTCCCCCGCACCTCCGACGGGGTTAGACTCCGCGCTTCAGTTTGCCGATGAGCCCGAACATCTTGATTCGATGACCAATGCCAAGATGGACGAGTCGATCTATGAGTGATCGCGTTGTCTTTCTGGATCCGAGTGGATGTTCAAATACGAGCAGCACCCCTTTTCCTTTACGGACTGCACTTCATTTGCCTGCATGGCTAAGCTCGGGATTCGCCAAGTAGCCACTACAGATGAGCACTTTGCAAAGGTCGGATTCGAGAAACTGCTGCGTTATCCCACCTAGCGGGATGTAACGATGAGTTCTCTGCTCAAAGAAAGTATGGGCAGGGCCCTGTGCGTGGGAGAGCGATATTGCACGCCGCAGTTCGGTTGGAGTCTTGTTGGGAAGCGTTGACGTCCCATTGAAGGTTTCAATCTTCGCGCGTGGGATAATCAATAAGCGGGGAAGCCTCGTGCTCTGATAGGGTTCCAGTGTCATGGAATGGATTGAAGGAAAGCAGGACAAGGTAGGACTTAGCGGCCCTAGTTGGTCGGTTCGGGTGGCTCGGGAGTCAGATTCCGAGTGGATTGCGGAGCAGCGGCATGCGGTTTACGCGCGCGAGCTGGGTCAACTTTCTGAGAATCCATCGGGGCGGTATCGCGATGCGTTGGATGCGCGGAACCAGTACCTTGTCTTGGAGCGGGCTGGTGAGCGAATCGGGTTCATTAGTTTGACGTCGCCGGACGCGCGGCCGTTTTCGGTGCACAAGTATTTCTCCGAATCAGACCTCGCTTTTCTAAACGAGGGGCGGTGGTTTGAAG
>JBIIXW010000264.1:0-8047 GCA_044347165.1 Chthoniobacteraceae bacterium | reverse complement strand
GTTGGGGGCCATCTTGATTGGTCAGGCGAGTACGACGACGGGTTCGCCGGTGATAACGGTGCCGTCGACGGCGGATTTGGCGGTGGGGATGGCGGTGAGCGGCACGGGCATCCCTGGGGGGGCGACGGTGGCTGCGGTGACGGGGCCTGGGACGTTCACCCTTTCGGCGAATGCGACGGCGACGGGGGTGGTGAATTTGACGGGTGGCGGTGGGACGGTGGGGTTTGGAGCGTCGGGAGGGCCGTTGACGGTGGCGTTGGGTGGGACGGTGACGCCGCAGGTTTTGGCTTGGGGGGTGACGGGTTTCAATCCGGTGCAGTTGAACTTGAATCCGGCGTCGTCGGATCAGCGGTTAACGGTTCGTAATCCGGTGGATTTGAGGGGGAGTAATCGAACGGTGACGGTGGGATCTCAGGTGGTTGGGGCGGTGGCGGAGTTGGCGGGAACGGTGAGCAACTCGGTGGGTGGGGCAACGAGTTATTTGATCAAACTGGGTGCTGGGGTGTTGGAGCTCTCGGGAACGAATACGTACAACGGGGTTACGCAAATCTCAGGGGGAGCGTTGCGCGCTACGGACGGGATTGGGTTGCCGAGCTTGTCGACGCTGCGGTTTAGCGGGGGTGTTCTGGAGAGTCAGGGCGTGTTTAGTCGCTCGCTCTCTGCGGCTGGGGCGTTGACGGTGGGCAGGAACGAAGTGTTTTGGGATGCGGGTTCAGGGGGGGGATTCAGCGCGTTTGGCGGGCCGTTGACGGTGGCGATTGGGGGAGTGGCGTCGCCGACGGCGTTGGTCCGTGGGGTAAATGGATTTCAGAGTCCGCTGATTTTGGGGTCGTTTGCATCGAACAATCAGTTGGAGTTTGTGAACTCTGTTGATTTTGCGGGGGCGACGATGGTTTTGCTGAGCGAGACCATTGACATTGCGAACTCGGGCAATCGCATGACGGGGATATTGAGTGGGGTGGGAACGGCGTCGATGTTGCAGAAGACCGGATCTGGGTTGATCGAGCTGACGGGGAACAACACGTACGGTGGGGCGACAAACCTTGTTGGGGGGGTGTTGCGGGCTTCCATGGGGGTTGGGATACCGGCGACGAGTTTTCTGGATTTCGGGGGTGGGACGTTGGAAACGTCGGGTACGTTTATTCGAGCCTTGGGGACAACGGGGGCGACGTTACGGGCGGTGGGCGGTCTTGGATTCAGTGCCTATGGGGGCCCGCTGACGGTGAACATTGGCGGTGGCGGCGAGGTCTTAACGACGCAGGGGGGCACGAACTTTGATGTGACGCAGTTGGTATTGAACGACTTGTCTGCAACGGCGATGACGCGTTGGGTGAATCCGATTAATCTAAACGGGCGGACGTTGACGATTCGTTCGGAATCGGTGGGAGCAGAGATGATGGGCGATATTACTGGGGGCGGCGGAGGGAGTTCGTTGGTGAAGATTGGGAATGGGAACCTGAGTTTGCGGGGTACGAACAACAGCTTTGGCGGGAATGTGTTTGTGTATGGCGCAGGTGAGTTGGTTTTGCCGGCGGGTGCGTTGTTGTCGGGGATTCAGTACATGGAGGTAGGGGGATTGGATGCGACGAAACCAGCCACGGTTCGAGTGATGCCTGGGGCGGGGTTAACGCTTTCGCAGGATTTGTCCGTGCTGGCGATTCGTGCGGGCACAGGCGCACCTACGAACTCGTTCAACGGGTTTGGTCAGTTTGTGGTGGAGGGAGGGACGGTGAATATCAGCAATACGCTGCGTACTGGGCACAATCAGGGAACGGCGAATAAGGTGGAACCGGACACCTTTGGCTTAATCGATATCCGTGGGGGCAACGTGGCATTGACCTCGGCGGCTAACAGCCGGTTGCAGGTTGGGAACGTGGGGTATGGCGTGTTTCGGATGACGGGCGGGGACGTGTTGATTTCGAGAAATACCTCCGGCGCTGAGGGTGTGATTATCGGAGCGAATCAGACGGTGTTGGTTTCTGACTTGAACGCGTACAACTCGCTCACGACGGATGCCTCGGGGAACTTGCGGGCGGGAGCGTTGGCGGATTTGCGAGGGGGATCCTTGCGGATGGTGAATGGGGCGCCGGCGGTGGTGGGAGGGTTTCAGAATGGATTTCTGAACATCTCTGGGACGGCAGAGGTGCAGTTCACCTCGCTCAGTTTGGGGGCGTCGACGCCGACGGCGACGGGGGTGTTAAATCTCACTGGAGGCACGTTGCGGGTGGATATGGTGCGGCGAGGGTATCCGCCGGCGACGCTGACGCCGGGGCAGGCGCAGTTTAATTTTTCGGGGGGGGTGTTGAGTCCGTCATCGGCTGGGGTGGCGAATGTTGGGGTGATGGGGACGACGGCGCCGTTTGCGGTGAACTTGACGGGCACACCGGTGTTTTCGAACCGCAATCGTTTTGGAGATGGGGCGTCGCTGCGGATTTTCTCGACGCTGACGGGGGGAGGGTCGCCGACATTTGATGGGGAGGATTTGACGCGAGCGGTAACGCAGTATTTCACGGATTTGGGGGTGGATAACACGTACACGGGAGACACGCGGGTGATTCGTGGTGCCTCGGTTCGGTTGAATGCGCCGAATGCGATTCCCGGTGGGATTGGGGTGACCGGAGGGGCTTCGAACTTGGTGTTGGATGGGGGCGTGGTGGAGTTGGCGTACAGCGACTTTTTGCGGGGTCTGGGGTCTGGACCAGATCAGGTGAGGATTATCGGGGGGAGCTCTGGCTTTGGGGCAGGGGCGACGTATCGAGCGGGCACGTTGATTTTGGGATCAACGTTGGTGAATGTGGGGGACACGTCGGGCATTTCGGTGGGGTCTCCGATTTCGGGGGTGGGTATTCCTGCGAATTCCACGGTTGCGGGGATTCAGGATGGTTCGACGGTGGTGATTTCGGCGGCGGCGACGGCGAGTTCGAGCAATGTGGATTTGAGTATTCGGACGCCGCGGGTCTTGAACATCGGGGGTGATGCGCGGCCGCTAGTGTTTGGGACGGCGGATTTCTCGCCGACGGCGTTGGTGTTGGGGGCGGAGTCTTCGAATGTGGCGTTGACGGTGTTGAACCCGATGGTGTTAGGGAACGCTCAGCGCACGTTCGAAGTTCGCGGGGGAGCGAGTCTGGCGTATTTGACGGCAGGGCTGACGGGCCCGGGTGGGATGGCGGGCAAGGGTCTGATGAAGACGGGCTCGGGGACCTTGGTGGTTTCTGGTCCGAACAGTTACGAGGGAAGTGTTGTCATTGCCGGGGGCGCCTTTCGAGCGATGGATGTCACGGCACTTCCCGGGGGGACAGGCAAAAGTACGGTATCGGGTCTATCGACCACGAGTGGGACCGCCGTCGTGACCGTGAGCAGCACGGCTGAATTGGTGGTTGGGATGCCCATTACTGGACCGAACATTCCGGAGAACACGACGGTACAGTCGATTACGAATGGGACGCAGTTTGTGATGAACAAAAATGCAACGGCTACTTCGGTGGATCAGATTTTGACTTATCGACGTGTTGGTCGGGGTAACATTGAAGTTCGCGGGGGATATTTGGAGTTGGGAGCGGAGGATCTTTTGCGGCCGCTTGGGGCTGGAAGAACGGATTTCCGAATGACGGGTTTGACGGGCCCTTCCGGATTTTCGGCAGTGGGCGGCACGCGGGTTGTGGATTTTGGGGAACAGGGAGAGGCGGGAACGGTCTATTTTGATAATGCGGATTTCACATTCAGCCCGGGCACGTTGCTTCTTCAGAATGCGAATGCCTCGGGTGTTTTAGTGTTTCGGAACACGTTTGATTTGAATGGAACGAATCGGGACATTCAGGTGGACAGTCCGACATTTCCTGCGGTGTTTACGGGCCGGATTACGGATGCTGGATTTGGTCCGGGGTTGACGAAGACCGGCGCAGGGACCTTGGTTTTGGCGGGGACCTCTGACTTGACGACGGGGGTGAAAGTGGATGCAGGAACCCTGCAAATCAGCAACGCGGGGGCTCTGGGAAATGCGGGGGTTGCGTTGACAGGCGGCTCGCTGGCTTTCCGGTTTGACGGGCGAGGATCGAGTCCGGGGTTGAGTGACAACGGAACGGGATTGCCTGAAACGGTGGTGTTTTCTGGGGGCGACATTCTTTTGAACGGCAATCACAGCATCACGGTTGATCGTTGGGGATTCTTGGGGGGGGCGTTGTGGAATAAGCCGGCCAACAAGGTGGCTCGAGTCATGGGTGCAGGTTCCAACGGAACCCGGTTTACGGGTTCAAACCAAACGTTGACGGTGACGACGGCGAACGGGTTTGGCTTGGAGTTGGCAATGGATGTGTCGTTGACGAATGGCACAACGACGACGCTTAACGTGGTAAGTCCAGCGGGCGAGGTGGGATCCAACCGCAATGTTGGGTTAACCATTAGTGGGACGATTGAGGCGTCAAACTTCGGAAATACCGTGATTCGAAAAGCGGGTGTCGGGGTTTTGAGCCTTACTGCGGCGGGCAATGTGGGGAGTTTGGACGGGAATATCGAAATTCAAGCGGGTGTGTTGAGTGCGACGGCAGATGAGGCGTTGGGTTTTCCCTCGAATCGGATTTTGTTCACGGGAGGGGGAGCGATGGCTTTCCGAGCGTCGGAAACGATGTCGACCTCGCGCGAGTTTGTGTTGGGCGCGAATGCTGGGAACAACCAGTTTGAGGTGGTTGCTGGCAAAACGTTCAACTGGTTGACCTCGCTGAAGCGGCCCTACGGGTTTGTGAAAACCGATCGGGGGACGTTGAGCTTGGGAGGGAACAATGGCGCGTTTTATGGGGACGTCTCTGTGTCTGGCGGCGTATTGACGTTTGGTACGGCGATTTCGTTGCCTGCATCGGGAGTGAGTGCAACAGGCCAACTTACCGCGATCTCGTTGATTAATGGAGGCAGCGGTTATGCTGTGGGTGTAACGCCAACTGTAACCATCACGGGCGGGGGTGGGTCAGGTGCGACGGCGGTTCCCATCATGGAGTTGGATGATACGGGGCTGACGTATCGTGTGGCAGGATTTACGATTACGAATGCTGGGACGGGGTACACGGCTGCGCCAACGATCACGGTGCAGGCGTCGCCGGGAGTGACGGCGACGGCGGGGGTTGGGTTGGGGCGGCTGACCGTGAATAATGCGACCAATGCTGCGATTCAGTTGGATACAGCGAACAAGGGAGGAAGCTGGAGTATTCCGAACGCGTTCAGCCTCTCGAATCAGGGGTGGAATGGGGGCGGTGCGTTGGAGAATGTTTCGGGCGATAACACGATTACCGGTCGGGTAACCATTCAGAACGGGTCCTGGCTGGGCGTTCGGTCGGGGAGTTCGTTGACGCTCTCGGGGGGGTTGACGTTGACGAACACGCTTTTTGCGACGGGGGGCGGGACGCTGAACATTGATACTGCACCGATTTCGGGGGTCGGGTTGTATGCGATGCAGGGGACGAGCATCAATGTGTCGGTGGCGAGTCCGTCTTGGGCGGGGGACCTTGATGTGCGGGAGCCCGGCAGTTTGATTACGCTGCGGGGAGCTGCGACGGTCGGTACGGGCGGGAACGTCGTTGCTCGGGCGGGTGGAACGGTGGTGTACGACAATACGGCGACGGCGTTGACGAACCGGACGTACAACAAGGGGTTGGTTTTGGATAATGGGACGTTCATTTACCGGCTGGGAGCGACGGGGGCGAGCGAGCAGTTTGCGCAGTTCCAGAGTCGCTCGGGGGCGAATGTGTTGCGGATTGAGAACGATAGCGCGGTGCCGTCGACGATCAGTTTTTCGGGTGCTACTCCGGCTTTCAATTTGCAATCGACGCTGAGTGTTGAGGGGCTGTTTGGGACGGCGAATCAGCGGATCACCTTTGCAAATGCGCCTGCGCTGACGGCGGGGATTCTTCCGCGCGTGTATGTGAACGGAAGCGATTTTGCGACGATTGGTGGGAATGGTTTGGCGGCGTATTCGGCTTACTTTGCTGGGACGCCCGATCAGGCGGGTGCGGCGAACACGGTGAGGATTTCGGCGGACACGGCGGTGAGTTCGCCGGCGTTGCAGTGGAATGGATTGTTGTTGAATGGTGCGGTCACCTTGGATTCGGGGAGCGCGGCTTCGGGAACGGCGTTGACGTTATCGTTGCCGGGGATTTTGGCGCGGGGTGGGGTGTCGACGATTGGCGCGGGGTTGCGTGTTGGGTTTACGACCGAGGCGTTGGTGTCGGTGGCACCGGGTGCGACGCTGAACGTGGACGGACAGTTCATGGCGTACAACATGAACTTTACGAAGGGCTTGGATGGGGATTTGAACTTCCGCTCGAAGCAGCGGCTGAATCCATTGGGCAATACGGTGACGTTGAATGGTGGGGTGACGCGGCTGGCGGCGGGGGACAACACGTTGTTTCCTGGGACGAACATGGCGATTTCGTACGGAGCGACGTTGGATTTGCAGGGGACGTCGCAGATGTTGGGTGTGTTGCGGTCGCCGCAGGCGAATGCGGAGGCTTGGGCAGGGGCGGGAGACATTATTTCGCAGACGCCTGCGCTTTTGATGGCGGTAGGGAATGCGAGTTATGGCGGACGCATCGGGGGTGCGACGGGGGATCCCATTTCCTTTGCACGCGGTGGGGCTGGGAACGGGGCTTCCGTGTTGAACTTCTGGTCTGAGCAGACTTACACGGGGCCGACGCTGGTGATGTCGGGATACCTGCAGTTGCTCGAACGGGCGCGATTAAGCAACACGTCGGCGATTGATCTGAACTTTGGGCAACTGCGCATTCAGAAGAATGTGGGGGTGGGCAGTCGGTTCCGGATCGACGATATGGTTCCGGACACGACGCCGATTACGATGCGCGGGGGGACGTTGGCGTTCTGGGGGCGTCAGCAGATGGATGATTTTGAGGAGGTGGGTGATGTGACGTTGGAATCTGGAGTGAACTGGCTGGATGTGACGCGCGCGGGAACGGGGTTGAACTCGGCGTTGCTGACGATGAATCGGTTGAGGCGAGTGGACGGGAGCGGAGCGGTGTTGATGGTGACGTCTTATGGCACGGGCACGGGTGCGAATCTGGGTACGTTTGGCACGGACTCAGGGCGTGTTGTTTCGCGGGTGGCTCCGGCTTTACAGCGGGGGATTTTGGGTGGATGGGCGGTGAGTGAAGATGACTTTTTGTCGTATGTTGGGGGTGCAACCCCTGAGGTTTCCTCGGGTTTTGGGCCGCTGAATCAGGTGGGATTTGCGCAGTATGACGTGAATTTTGACCCGTTTTCGGTGGAGACGACGGCTTTTGGGACGAATGTAAAAACGTTTTCATCGACGGCGGAGCAGAATGTCCGGCTGCTTGCACCGCTAACGTTACCTGCGGGAAATCAAGCTGCGAACTCGTTGAATCTGCGGGGGTTTGGAGGGATTACTTTTGCGGCGGCGACGGATCGTCTGACGTTGAACACAGGGGGCTTGATTGGGCCTCGGATCGATGCGTCGATTGGTTCGGTGGTGGATCAGGGGAGGTTGACGGCTGGATCTGATGGGGATTTGTACATTTGGAACCGGCAGAACACGTTGACCATCAATAGCCGGATTATTGATAGTCCGGCGGTGGGGGCGGTGCGGTCGGTGTTTGTGCCAGCGGGGAGTACCTATAACAACGCGGTAGGTGGGATTGTGGTGACGAATGGGGGCTCGGGTTACACCTCTACGCCGACGGTCACGTTGACGAATGCGCCGGCTTCGGCGAGTGCGCGTGCGGTGGTGGAGAACGGGGTGGTGACGGGGATTGTGATTTTGAACCCGGGTGGAAATGGGAACGGCGGCGATGTGACGGTGTCGATCACGGGAGGTGGCGGGACGGGTGCGACGGCGGCGTGGGTGAACACGCTCGGGTCGGCGATGATAACGGCGGGCGGAACCGGGTATACTTCTGCGCCGACGGTGACGGTGGTCGGTGGTGGTGGTTCCGGTGCGACGGCGGTGGCGAATATTCAGGGTGGGGTGGTGACGGGCGTGACGATTACGAATCCGGGGTCGGGATACACGAGTGTGCCGACGTTGCTCTTC
>JBIIXW010000144.1:0-8095 GCA_044347165.1 Chthoniobacteraceae bacterium | reverse complement strand
CGTTCATCACAGTCTTCATCAAAAATACGTTCAACCGTCGCTAAACCAAACCGCGAATGGGAGTCCCGCGACTCAGGAGATTCAAAAGATTCGGAGGCAACCCATCCACCAAACGCGCCTGCCCCACATCCACCAACGAATGCAAAATCGTCGCAATCAAATCCGGAATCGTCACCGGGTTGTCCGCCGGTTCGCCGCCATCCTTCGATGAACGCCCAATCACCTGTCCCATCTGCAATCCCCCGCCGTAAACCATGAGCGGCCCAAGATTCCCCCAATGATCACGCCCGCCCTTCGCGTTAATTCGAGGCGTCCGCCCCATCTCACCGCAACACACCAACAAAATCTTGTCCCTCAGACCCCGCGCCTCCACATCCTCGATAAACGCAGATACCGCGCGATCAAACGGACGCCCCACGTACTCCATTCCCGTCGTCATCGGCGCATTATTTACGTCCGCGTGCATGTCCCAAACAAAGCTAGTCGTCACCGTCACAAAACCCGCCCCACGCTCGCACAATCGCCGCGCAAGCAGAAGCAAGCGCCCCAGCGACAGTGCATTGTCCGCATAATGATCAATGTTCTTCCACTGCGTGCTGATCCTCGACTTCGGCAACAAACCCGCGGTGTCGTACCGCTCCACCAACCGCGAATCCTCCTTCGAAAGATCAAACGCGTCCGACACCCCATTCCGGAGCACGTCAAACGCCCGCTCCTGCAACCCACTCAACCCCTCCACCGCCGCCCCGTAATCCATCCCACGCTTCCACCCATCCAACACCGTCAGCAAATGGCGCCGGTCATTCAACCGGTCCACCGGCAACGATAAGGTCATGTCCTCCTGCGCGTTCCCTCCCGTCCCTGGAACAAACGGACGATAAGCAGGCCCGAGCTCCCCAGCTGACGTAAAGTCGCCAAACTTCAAAAACGGAGGCATCGACTCCGTCGCGACCGCCCTCGGGAACAACGCAACATTCGTCGGCATCCCCGTCGTCCGGTCCTGCGCCCCCGCAATCCGGCTGTAAAGCGACCCGATGTTCGCGTTCAACGAATGCTTCCCCACGATGCTCTTAATGTCGTGATTCGCATCCCCAGGAACAAACGACCGCACCACACTGAACTTGTCCGATAACTTGGCCAACCCCTCAAACGTGCTCCCAAACGTCACCCCAGGCGTCCGCGTACGAATCTCTCCCGTCACACTCCGATACTCCGACGGCCCGCCCATCTTCGGATCGAACGTCTCAAACTGCGACGGTCCCCCGTGCATGAACAAAAAAATCACCGACCGATCCTTCACCAACTCGTGCTCCCCCTTCGCCAATGCCTTCAATCCCAGAAGGTCCGATAACCCAAGCCCTACAAGCCCCAAGCCACCAAGCCCGCCCACCCGCAAAAAATCGCGCCGCGAAGGCAGACCACTCCGAACGGGGCCGCTCAGCCGATCATGGGTGAAACGTAACATATTCTCAGGGGTGAAGAAGCGAACCGCGGGAACAACCACGGCTCCAGAAGGGACAACTCCCTCCAGCCCCATCTGTTTGCAACTTCCGGACCACGCATCTCCAGACGCGCCCATCCCCTCCAGTTTCAAGAAATCCTCCGCGCTGCATCCCGACCCTCAGGAAATGCACGTCCACAGCCTCATCGTCACCACCCCGCTTTCGCGCTTGTCCGCTCAGCAACACCCCACCAGATTCCCAAGCCTTATGAGCGACATCCGAATCATCGTCCACACCAGCAAAGGTGACATCGAAGCCACCCTGTTTGCGTCCAAGGTTCCCATGACCTGCGCCAACTTCCTCAACCTCTCCAAACGCGGGTACTACAACGGCATCAAGTTCCATCGCGTCATCAAAGACTTCATGATCCAAGGCGGCGACCCCACCGGCAGCGGTATGGGCGGCCCCGGTTACCGCTTCCGCGACGAGTTCCACCCCTCCCTCAAACACAGCAAGCCAGGCATCTTCTCGATGGCCAACGCTGGCCCCGGAACCAACGGCAGTCAGTTCTTCATCACCCACATCCCCACCGACTGGCTCGACGGAAAACACGCCGTCTTTGGCGAAGTCACCAAAGGTCAGGATATCGTAAACTCCATCCAACAAGGCGATACCATCAAGTCCGTCGACGTCCTCGACTCGACCGACGCACTCTTCGCCGATGAATCAGCCCACCTCGAAGAGTGGAACAAGGTTCTCGATAAGCGGTAAATCCCCACAAAGACCGTTGAACCCGAGGCGCGGAAACCCCGCGCCTCGATGCTGTAATGAGCGCCCAGCCCCAAAGAAACCATCCTCTCAGACTGGCCGTCCTCGGGTCCGGACGCGGCTCCAACCTGCGGGCAATCCTCGAGGCAATCCACACGGGCACGCTCCCCGCAACCGTCGTAACCGTCGGTTCGGACAATCCCCAAGCCGGCATCCTCCAAATCGCGCGAGACCATCGCATCCCCGCTCACTCCATCCCAGAAGGACCCTTCAAAACCAAACTCACCCCAGAAGCCGAGTCCGCCCTCGCATCCTATCTCGCTGACTTCAAACCTGATCTCATCGTGCTCGCAGGCTACATGCGCATGATCAAGGCTCCGTTACTCGAAACCTTCCCGCAACGCATCATCAACGTTCATCCCTCACTGCTCCCCGCCTTCCCCGGCCTCGCCGCTTGGGAACAGGCCCTCCGCGCAAATGTCACGGAAACCGGATGCACCATCCATTTCGTGGATTCCGGTATGGATTCCGGCCCGGTCATCGCTCAAGAACGCGTCCCCATTTTCTCCGACGACACCTCGGAATCGCTGCACGCTCGCATCCAATCGGCGGAGCATCGCCTTTATCCAGAAGTCCTCCGACAGTTCGCATCGGGACAGCGCTCCCTTCCATAACCCACCTCATCCGTACCTCTCAACTAACGTCGCACCATGAAATCTGCCTCCAAAAAAGGACTCCTCCTCGCCCTCGACATCGGCACCTCATCGACCCGCGCCGCCTTGTTCGACGAACGATGCCAACGCATCGTCGAAAGCACCTCGCAAAAAACCTACCCCCTCCTGACCGATGCCGACGGACGCGCCGAGATCGAGCCGCAGGCGCTCCTCGATGCCGTGCTCGCCTGCATCTCAGAAACCCTTCTGTACCGCCGCGAAGAACCTTCCATTCAACATCTTCCCATCATCGGAATCGGGATGTCCTGCTTCTGGCACAGCTTGATCGGCGTCAGTCCAAACGGCACTCCCCTCACCCGCATCATCACCTGGGCGGATTCGCGCTGCCGCGAAGATGCCGCCCTCCTCCGAAAAAGGCTCGATGAACGCACCGCCCACCGCCTCACCGGGTGCATGCTCAGAGCCTCATTCTGGCCCGCCAAGATGCGCTGGCTAAAACGAACCCAACCCTCCCTGTTCAAGGCCGTTTCGCTCTGGCTCACCCCAGCAGAATGGCTCCAAGCCGAACTCACCCAACGCGCCTCCTGCGCCATCGGCATGGCCACCAGCACCGGAATCTTCAACCCGTCCACGCTCCGCTGGGAACCCACCCTTCTCAAAGCCTGCGACCTCGACCCCGTCACGCTGCCCCCCGTCCACGATCTCCCCGCACCCGTCGAAGGCCCCCTCGCAGAAATGTTCCCCGAACTTGCCAACGTCCCATGGTTCCCCGGCATCGGGGACGGCGCCGCTAGTAACCTCGGCTCCGGCGCAACCGAACCCGGCCTCGCAGCCATCAATGTCGGCACCAGCGCAGCTCTGCGCGTGATGAAAAAAGGCCGCGCAGCCAAGGCTCCGTTCGGCCTCTTTGCCTACCGCGTCGATCAAGACCGCTATCTCGTCGGCGGCGCAGTGAGCAATGCAGGAAGCCTGCGCGCATGGGCGCTTTCCACACTCAACCTCCCCGAGGAAACCGCTCTCGAAGCCGCTCTCGCCAAACGACACACCCCAAACCACGGACTCACCGTTCTTCCCAACCTCACCACCGAACGTGCGCCCAGTTGGAACGAAGACGTCTCTGGAACCATCACCGGCCTCACCGCCGCCACGACCCCCCTCGACATCCTGCAAGCCCTCACCGAATCCACCTACCACCGCATCGGCGCCATCGCCGCCCTCCTCGGCAAAGCCGCTGGCGCACAAGCCCCCAAGTACCTTGTCTCGGGCGGAATCCAAAAATCTACCGCAGCCATGCAGCACCTCGCAAACTGTGTTGGCGCACCCATGTACGTCAACGCCGAGCCGGAAGCATCCATCCGCGGGGCAGCCGTTTTCGTTGCCGAAAAACTTGGCCTGAAAATCCCAGCGGCAAAGCCCGGCAAGGCCATCAAACCAAAGGCGGGTTCTGCCGCAGCGTATGCGGAAGCCCGCAAGCGCCAGATGTCCCTCGAGACCGTCCTCACCGGCTTTCCCCCACGCTAAGCCCCAGCCCCCGAGCGCGCACAAGCCGCTCGCTTGCACGCGGAAAATGTGGCATCGCTTCGGGATGAAATCCCCCATCCTTCCCCTCGGAGCCATCCTCTGCCTCGGCGCGTCATCCCTCCTCGCTGCTGATACCGCGCCCGCGGGATTTCAGCCCATGTTCAACGGAAAGGATCTCTCCGGTTGGGTGCCCGTGAACGTCGCACCCGAAACCTTCACCGTTCGCGACGGTATGATTGTCACCAACGGGAATCCAACCGGCTACATGCGGTCAGAAAAGGTGTACGAGAACTTCGTCATGGAAGTCGACTGGCGCCACATGAAGGCCGGCGGCAATAGCGGCATCTTCGTCTGGGGCGACGGAATCCCAGCTGTTGGAACTGGTTACACCCGAGGAATCGAAGTTCAAGTCCTCGACAACGACTACAACGTCAAAGGCAAAAACGAGTGGTTCACCACGCACGGCGACATCTTCCCCATCTGGGGCGCAACCATGACTCCCGCAGGCCGCATCGCCCAGCGCGGCAGCCGCAGCTTCCCCGCTGAAGAGCGCAGCAAAAGCTCCCCCGAATGGAACCACTACCGCATCACCGGAAACAACGGCGAACTGCGCCTCGAGGTGAATGGCAAAGAAGTCACCATCGGCAAGGAATGTCGCCCACGCAAAGGCTACATCTCACTCGAAAGCGAAGGCAGCGAATGCCATTTCAAAAACCTTTTCATCAAAGAGTTGCCATCCACGAGCGCTCCCGAATCCGAATCACATAACCCATACACCGGATTCAACTCCCTTTTCACCGGAACCGATTTTCGCGGTTGGCGCGTCCCCCAAGGCGATAACAACCACTGGAAAGCCGCCGGCGGCGAAATCGACTACGACGCCCTTAGCGAAGCCCCCGGCGAAAAACACCTGTGGACCGAGAAAGAGTTCTCAAACTACACCCTCATCCTCGATTGGAAAATCAAGGCTACCCCATACAACAATCCCACCATCAAAGACATTCAACCTGATGGTTCCGATAAACTCGGTGCAGACGGCAAACCCGTGACCCTCCCCGGTCCCGACGCAGACTCCGGCATCCTCCTCAACGGAAGCGAACGCCATCAGGTCAACATCTGGAACTGGCCCGTCGGTTCCGGCGAAATGTACGGCGTCCGAAAAAACCCCGCTTCCTCCCCCGAACTCAAGGCAGCCGTAACCCCAAAAAAACGCGCCGACAAACCCGTCGGCTCGTGGAACCGCTTTGAAATCACCGTCCTAAAAAAACACGTCACCGTCATCCTCAACGGCGAAAAGCTCATCGATAACGCCTTCATCTCAGACCTCCCCGACAAAGGCCCCATCGGCTTCCAACACCACGGGAAAAAGGAAAACGGTGAATGGACAGAAGCCCCCTCTCTCATCCGCATCCGCAGCATCTTCCTCAAGGAACTATAGACCGTCCGCACTGAGGCTTCCCGCATGGGGCGTGTCGTCCCGACAAGCCCCCATCCCAAAGCGAGAACAACGCGAAAGTTTCTTACGCCAAAATCGCCCACCCTCAGAAACGAGGGGGGAAGCAGCTGGATGGAGACGCTTAAATGCCACCACCCAGCCACAGACTTCATCTAACCAATCGACTCAACCAAAGAGCGCCCCGTCATCTCTTTCGGTTGCGCCACGCCAAGCAAATCCAGGATGGTGGGCGACACATCCGCCAAAATCCCGTTGCGGCAACGCTTCGAGGCCGCGTCAGCACCAACATACAAGAAATGCACGAGGTTGGTCGTGTGCGCCGTGTGCGGAGAGCCGTCCGGATTCATCATCTGCTCGCAATTCCCGTGATCCGCTGTGATCAGCAACCGCCCACCCAACTCCAACGTCCGCTCCACGACCCGCTTCACACACGCGTCAATCGTCTCCACCGCCCGAATCCCCGCCTCCAAAACCCCCGTGTGCCCAACCATATCCGGATTCGCAAAGTTCAAAATCACCATGTCAAAACGGTCCAACGCGGCAGTCACCTTGTCCGTCACCTCCTCCGCACTCATCTGCGGCTTTAAATCGTAAGTCGCAACATCCTTCGGTGAAGGAACGATCATTCGCTCTTCCCCAGGAAACTGCCGCTCCACCCCGCCATTAAAAAAGTACGTCACGTGCGGATACTTCTCCGTCTCCGCAATCCGCAACTGCGTCAACCCAGCCTGACTCACCACCTCACCCAAAATGTTCGCCAAAGACTGGGCATTAAAGACCACCGGAACCCCATACGTCTTATCGTACTCCGTCAACGTCACGTAGTGCACCTTCGGACGAACCTCGCGCTCAAATCCGCTGAATTCGTCTCGCAAAAAGGCCAGCGATAGCTGCCGCGCACGATCCGCACGGAAGTTGAAAAACAAAATCACATCCCCATCCCGAATCCGCTGCTCATCCGCCGCCGCCAAAATAATCGGCTTCAAAAACTCGTCCGTCTCCCCTGCCGCATACCGCGCCGCCACAGCCTCAGACGCACTCGTCGAAACCTTCTCACCGCGCCCCAAAACAATCGCATCCCACGCCAGCTTGTTGCGCTCCCACCGCGAATCGCGATCCATCGCAAAATAACGCCCAATCACCGTCGCAATCACCGCCCCTGACGGCTTCAAACCCTCCTGAACCGTCGCAAGGTACCCTTTCCCGCCCGTTGGCGAGGTGTCGCGTCCATCCGAAATCGCGTGGACCATAATATCATTCACGCCCGCCGCTTTGGCCGCATTCACCAGCGCCACCAAGTGCTCCTGATGACTGTGAACGCCTCCATCAGAAACCAACCCAAGAAGATGCAAACGCGAACCCGCAGCACGCTTGAACGTGTCCTGCAACACGGCGTTCGTGGCTAACTCTCCATCGACGATGGCCTTATTGATGCGTGTTAGATCCTGATAAACAATCCGACCCGCCCCGAGATTCAAGTGCCCCACCTCCGAGTTCCCCATCTGCCCCTCCGGCAACCCCACATCCATCCCACTCGCGCTCAGGCGACTCTGTGGATAGGTCGCATAAAGATGTTCGTGAAACGGCGTCTTCGCCAACAACGTCGCATCGCCATTTTTCAAAGCCATCTCACGCCCACCAGGATTGTCGCCCCACCCATCACGAATGATCAAAACTACGGGTTTCTTCATCCCGCGAATTTCTCCGACAGACCGCCCTCCGAAAAGGAAAAGAGTGAACGCCTCACCGACTCCACTCCAACATCCGGCGAATCGGCATCTCAGCCCGTGACCGAACCTCCTCAGCCATCTCAATGCGCGGTGACAGCGTATCCAGCGCATCCCGCAGCTTCGCGAGCGTGTTTCGCTTCATGAAGCGGCAATCCGCGCACGCACACGCATCCGTCGGCCCCGGAATGAACTCTTTCCCCGGAATCTCTCGACGAAGCCGGTGTAGCATCCCCGACTCCGTCACCACAATAAACGCATTCGCAGGATGCTCCTTGCACCATCCCACCATCCGCTCCGTCGAACACACCTCATCCGCAAGCAACCGCACCGCCCGCGTGCATTCAGGATGCGCCACCAGCGGAATCCCCGGATTCCCAGCACGGATCCGCTCCACACTGTCCCGCGTAAACTCCATGTGCACATGACAGTTCCCCTTCCATAGCTCCATCGGCCTGCCCGTCTTCTCAATCACCCACTGACCCAGATTCTCGTCAGGAACGAACA
>JBIIXW010000143.1:0-8187 GCA_044347165.1 Chthoniobacteraceae bacterium | reverse complement strand
GCCTGGGGCTTTACCGAACTCTTCGCGCGGTTCGCCGAGGCCGAAGGGTTCTGTCGTTTTGATTTCGAGTTTCGCGTTTTTGGCGAGGGTTTCGAAGTTGGCGTCTTTCGCGAGGGCTTGGGTGCTAAACTCGCTGGCTTGGTCGGCGAGTTTTTGCAGGGCTTCCCCCATTTCTTTCCCGGTGAGCTTCTTTTGTTCTTCGGTAAGGTTGAACTGAACGAAGCGCACTTTTCGTTTTTCGGGTGCTTTGAGGGTGGATTTCCGCTGTTCGTAGGCCTTTTTGACATCTTCGTCGGAGACCGCGACGTCTTTGGCGTAGTTGTCGCGGGTGAATCGGACGACGGAGGCCTCGACCTGTTGATGGTCCTTGGCGTAGGCCTCCATGAGTTCGGCTTTGGAGGGTTGGGTGGAGGCGCCGAGCAGATTTTTGATGCGGTTTACGCGAACGCTGTCGCGAATGAGTTCTTCGAAGTCTTCTTCGGACATCCCGCGAGGTCCGAGGGCCATTTGCATGTAGAGTTTGTAGCGATCGTGGTCGAACTTCCCTTGGTTTTGGAATGCAGGAAGTTTTTGGATGGCTTCGAGGACTTGTTCTTCGGTGGGGTTGATGCCGAGTTGGTCGGCTTTTTGACGGAGGACGATGGTATTCCAGACGAAGGCATCGGCGCTGTCTTGGGGGGTGTTAGCTCCTGGGGTCAACGAGATGAGGAGTTCGAACATTCCGAAGATGCGGCAAAGTTCGAAGTTGCGTCCGAGGCGGAGGTATTCGAGCGAGGAGACGTCGCGACCGGCGACGCGGCCGACGTTATCGGAGCCGAGTTTGTCCATTCGGGCGCCTGGGCCGCCGTAGAGGACGACGAAGGTGACGATGACGACGATGGTGAGGGCGGTGAGGAGGGATTTCTCGAAGCGCCGGAAAAAGTTAATCATATGGGAGAGACGTGATGTGCCACAAAAAGACCTCCCAACAAGCTGTTGCTGCCTGTTGGGAGAGTGGCTAGAGATTGGGGGATGAGGCTACGGTTCCCCCAGCGTTGGTCGCAATCCCTTTTTGGTTCGCTTGGATGCGTTGTAGCGGTGCTTTGTGCGGTGACGTTGGCGGGTGGTTGGGCGGCGGTTCGGGCGCAGCAGCCTGCGGGGCAGCCACCGGCAGCGCAGCCGGTTGGGGAAGGGGTGACGCTGGTGGATGGGCGTTTTCAGGCGGGACAGGTGGTGGGGAGTGACGGGAAGACGGTTCAGTTGAAGGGCTCGATTGGAGTGATTGGGCTTCCGATGGCGCAGATTGCCTCGGTGCGTTCGAATCCGCCGGCGCCGTTATTTGCGCCGCCGATGGAGGCGGTGCGTGCGGGGGATTTGGTGAAGGCCATGCCGTTGTTTTGGCAGGTGTATGAGAAGTTTCGTGGGGTGCCGGTGGATTGGGTGGCAACGGTGTTTGGATTTGTGATGGATGGGGCGATGACGGCGGGGGATAAGGCTATGGCGGATCGGGTGAAGGCGGAGGTGGAGGCGTTTCCGAAGTTGGGTGAGTTGTCGGGGATGGACATGGTGTTGGCGCAGTCGGACTTTGTGGCGGGGCGGTTTCCGGACGCGGACGCGAAGATTAAGCCGGTGATAGGGAAAGCGCTGGGGGACCGGACGCTGGGGCAGTTGACGCCTCTGGCGGCTCAGTATGCTAAGGCGCTCAATCTTTCGGGGCGCATTTTGGAGGGTCAGGGGCGTGAGTCAGATGCTTACGAGCGTTATTTGCAGGTGACGCTGTTGTTTTCGGGCGACGTGACGGCGGTGAAGTTTGCCAAGGAGCGGGTGGCTGCACTGCAGGCCAAGGGAGTGAAGGCGCCGTAGAGTCGTCCGGCGTCGGCTCGGGGGTTGATACGACCGCGATTTTTTGCGACGTAGCTGCCTAGGCAACTGGGAGGATGGATTTGGCCAGTTCCTTGCTTCAGGGTGTAATCCTCGTTTTTCAGAGAGAGTTGTTCACCCCGTGAGCAGCTAGCAGAGAAAGTTCTTATTTGCCCCCAACCTATGAAATCATGCCGTGCGACCCAGTTGTTGAGTGATGGTAAGCAGCCGAGTTTTTGGAGTCGGCTGCGGGCGTGGCTTGCCCCGTTGGTTGGGTTGATGTTGGTGCACGGCGCGGCGCTGGCGCAGGAGGCGGCGGAGGCGGCTGCGGACGATGGCGGTCACGGCAACAAGTCGGTTTTCGAGACGATTAAGGAGAGTGGTCCGCTGGTGATGGGGATTTGGGTGGTCATTGTGCTGACCTCCGTGGTGATGATGTCGTTTATTGTTCAGGGGGTGATGACGTTGCGGAAAACGAAGTTGGCGCCGCCGAGTTTGGTGGCGCAGTTGCGCGGATTGATGGCGGGGGGAGATTATCAGGGGGCTTGGACGGTCTGTTCGAAGGATGACTCGTACATGGCGAATGTGGTTCAGGCCACGTTGACACGGGTGGGCCGCGGTAAAGAAGCGGTGGAGGCGGCGATTATTGAGTATGGGCAGCGGGAGCAGACGGTGATGAAGACGCGGAACAGTTATCTTTCGGTGATTGGGGTGGTTTCGCCGATGATTGGGCTGCTTGGAACGGTTATTGGGATGATTGGAGCGTTCGCGGTGTTGGGATCCACGGGGATTTCCGATCCGCGGGCGTTGGCGTCACGAATCGGGGAAGTGTTGTTGGCGACCGCGAGCGGTTTGTTTATCGCGATTCCAGCGTTCGTTTTTTATTATGTGTTCAGGAACATGATGCAGGCCTGTGTGGTGCATTCGGACGAGATTATTCAGTCGTTGTTTGAAGAGGTGCCGTTCGCTTCGTTGGACGGTGTGCGGATTGGGGACGGTGGCGGTTCTGCGATGTACTCGGGCGTTTCTGAAGGAATTGTGGCGGCGGCGGTAGCGCAGGTTCAAACGTTGCAGGCTGCTCCGGTGATGCCTGCCCAGCAGCAAATTCCTTGTCCAGTTTGTCAGGCGCCGGTGACCCCCGGAGTGCCTTCGTGCGGGCATTGCGGTTCGACGTTGAACTGGGGCTAGGCGTTGGTCTGTTGTCGGAGATTGGGTTGACCTCATTAAGATCATGTCTGGACACGTTTCACACGGGGCTTCGATTGCGAAGAAGCGTGCGGCGTTGCGGAGTGCGGCCGAGGAGGATCCGGAGTTTCAGATTGCTCCGATGATTGACATCCTTTTGGTGCTGCTGGTGTTTTTCATGTCCATCAGCTCTACGGAGGTTCTTCAGTCGAACCGCGAACTGACGCTTCCTGTGGCGAAGGATGCGAAGGACAAGGAGAAGAAGGGCGCGGCGTCGCAGGGGCAGGCTTTGGTGAACATTCTTTGGGAGGCGGTCAGCAACACGGGAACGATTTTGGTGGACGAGAAGCGCCTGACGAATCCGAAGGATTTGGAGTTAACGGTGGCGGCCAAGCGCGAGGCATTGGAGCAGCTGGGGGGAGGCGCGGCGAAGGGTTCGTTGCGGGTCGTGATTCGGGCAGACCGCATGGTTCGGTTTGAGTACATGAAGGAGATTTTGAAGGCGGTGGCGGCGGCGGGGGTTTCTAACGTTACGTTCTCAGTGGTGGACAAAGACGGAGGGAAGTGAGCGCGGTTTTGGGAGATTTTTAACCTGATTAATCACGAGATATGGCCGGTTCAGTAGGTTCAGATGATGGGGACATGGGGTTCCAGATTGCGCCGATGGTGGACGTGGTTTTCGTGCTGTTGTTGTTCTTCATGGCGAGTGCGGGGTCGCAGATCGTGGAGAAGGAGTTGTCGATCAATCTTCCGAGCGGGGCGGGTTCGGGTTCGGGCGTGGCCAAGACACCGATCATTGTGGATATTGCGCCGGACGGTCAGGTGTTCATGAACAACGAGTTGTACGGGGCGGCGGGGGACCGTGAACTGAAGAAGTTGAAAGAGTTTTTTAAGACGGTGCTGTCGGAGTTTGGTGCTGATGATCCGGTGATTCTGAGACCGAGCCCTGACGCGCGTCAGGAGCGGGTGATTGACGTGTTGAACGCTGCGTCGTCTGCGAAAATCAAAAACCTGACGTTTAGTTAGAATCTTCTGGGGTGGCGGTGTGGCGGGGAGGTTTGCGGGGCTAAGGGCATAATGCTGGAATGGTTTTTTCTCACAGACTCCCGATTGTTCCTTCCCTCTGTTCCCTCATTTGCCATGAACCGATTTTCTCTCCTGCTGTCTGGCCTCGTCCTGCTTACCTCTCTGACTGGCGTTAAAGCTGCGCCTTCTGTCGATTTTGCTCGGGACATTCGGC
Source organism: Chthoniobacteraceae bacterium (assembly GCA_044347165.1). Taxonomy (GTDB): domain Bacteria; phylum Verrucomicrobiota; class Verrucomicrobiia; order Chthoniobacterales; family Chthoniobacteraceae; genus JBEEPE01. The sequence continues at coordinate 3,923 of JBIIXW010000143.1, read as the reverse complement.
CGATCCTTTCGAACTACTGTTTTCACTGTCACGGTCCGGACGATAAGGAACGAAAGGGAGGCAAGGATGGATCGGGTGGCCTGCGGTTGGACACGGAGGAGGGGGCGCGTGCGGATCTCGGGAATGGGGTTGGGGCGGTCGTTGCTGGCAAGCCGGAGGTTAGCGCGCTTTTGGAGCGGATTCTTTCCAAGGATGCGGACGAGGTGATGCCTCCGCCGAAGACGGGGAAGAAACCGACGGACAAGGAAGTTGAGCTGTTGCGGGAGTGGATTCGTTCTGGGGCGAAGTACGCGGCGCACTGGGCTTATCAGGCGCCGAAACGTCCGGCGCTGCCGGAGGTGGCGGGTGCGTCGCATCCGGTGGACCGCTTTCTTTTTGCGCGGCTTGCGGCGGAGGGGTTGAAGCCTAATGGCGAGGCGGATCGTTCGGCGTTGGCGCGTCGTGTTGCGCTGGATTTGACGGGGTTACCTCCGTCGTTGGCAGAGCTAGAGGCGTTTGAGCGGGACAGCTCGCCCAAGGCTTACGAACGGTTTGTGGATTCGATGCTCGCCAAGCCGGCGTACGGGGAGCACTGGGCGCGTTTGTGGCTGGATTTGGCTCGCTACGCGGATTCTGCGGGGTATCCGAGCGACCCAGGGCGCAGTATTTGGGCGTATCGTGATTGGGTAATTCGGGCGTTTAACGACAACCTGCGGTTTGACCGATTCACTGTGGAGCAGCTTGCGGGGGATCTTTTGCCGAATGCCACGGAATCGCAGGTTATCGCGACGGCGTTTCATCGGAACACGATGACGAATAATGAGGGTGGCACGTCGGACGAGGAGTTTCGCAATGCGGCGGTGGTGGATCGTGTGAACACGACGTGGGCGGTGTGGATGGGCACTTCGATGGCGTGTTCGCAGTGTCACAACCACAAGTACGACCCGTTTTCGCAAGCGGACTATTTCCGGTCGTTTGCGATTTTCAATCAGACGGAGGATGCGGACCGCAATGACGAGTCGCCGTTGCACCGGTTTCTTTTGCCGGAAGATCAGCGCAAGAAGGACGAGTTGGCGGCGCGCGTGGCGGGTTTGGAGGCGAAGTTTTCGAAACCATCGCCGGAGTGGCTAAAAGGATTTGCTGTGTGGCATACGGGTTTGCCGCGTGTGGTGAACTGGCAGGCGATGGCCCCCAAGCAGTTTGCGAGTGAGCGGGCCGCAAAACTGGCGGTCAGTTCCGAAGGACGCATTCGCGTGGAATCGATTGACGATACGGGGATGGATTTGCAAACGCTGGTTTTTGCGAAGGCGGGATCTTTTTCTGCGCTCCGACTCGCCACGGTTCCTGATGCTGCGTTGCCGGGCAAAGGAGCGTCGTTTGCGGCGAACGGATCTTTTTCGGTGGATGCGGTGCGTGCGTTCGTGGTGCCGGAGGCTGGATTTGGAAAGGTGGCGCGGACGGTTCGATTAGAGCTCACGGGAGCTGCTCGAGCGCTTCGTCTCGATGGGATGGAAGTGGTTGTGGGAGAGAAGAATATTTTGGAAGGTAGGGCCACGTCGGCAGTAACGAAGGGTGCTGCGGCGGGCGAATACGCGGAGTTCGATTTTGGCGCGGATGTGAAGGTGGACCGGATTCGGGTGCGCGTCCCGAAGGACGGCGGATATTTGCTGGGCGGAAGCAAACTCACGTTACGCGATGCGGCGGGCAAGGTGGTTTGGACGCGAGTGATGCCGGACGTGCGTTCCGACGCATTCATGACGGAAGTCCACGACGGGCGTCCGGTCAAGGTGCGGCAGGTCATCGCGAGCATGACCGCGGGTGGGTGGGATGCGGTGACGCTCGCTGGGCTTCCTTCGTCGACTCCCAATCTTCGTAACCGCGGTTGGAGTGCTGCGCCGGGGTCGAAACCGGCTGAAGCGGTGCTGATTTTTGAGAAGCCCGAGGTCGTGAAAGAAGGAGAGCGGGTTGTGGTTGAGGTGGATTCGCGCACGCGGAACAAGGGGCAAATGCTCGCGTCATATGAAGTTGCCCTGACGGGGGATGCGGGCGTCGAGCCTCGGTTGGGGGCTCCGGCGCCGTTGCGCGCGTTGTTGGAACGTGAAGCGGCTTCGTTGAAACCGGAGGAAGTGAAGCTGTTGCAGGATCACTATGTGCGGCAGTGGGCGCCGGAAGCGGAAGCGGATCGCAAATCGTTGGCTGGGTTGAAGAAGGAGTTTGAAGCGATGAAACCGGATACGGTTCCGGTCATGAAGGAGTTGGGGGTGGATAAGCGGCGAGTGACGAAGATTCAAGTGCGTGGGAACTTCATGAATCTCGGGGACGAGGTTCAGGCGGGCACGCCTCCTGTGCTCCCTCCGTTGCCGGTTGAGAGAGGTGCGGACCGGCTTGCTATGGCGGAGTGGATGGTTTCGCGCGACAATCCTTTGACCGCACGAGTGACGGTTAATCGCCTGTGGGAGGCGGTGTTCGGGACGGGGCTTGTTCGGACGACGGAGGAGTTTGGAGCGCAGGGCGAGTTGCCGTCTCATCCAGAGTTGTTGGATTGGTTGGCGACGGAGTTTGTTGAGCAGGGATGGGATGTGAAGGGCTTCTTGAAGATGTTGTTGATGAGTCAGGCCTATCGGCAAAGCAGCGCTGTTCGTTCGGACGTTTTGGAGAAGGATCCCGAGAATCGGTTGGTTTCGCGTGGTCCCCGGTTTCGCGTAACGGGAGAGCAGTTGCGCGATCAGGTGTTAAGCGTGTCCGGATTGCTGAGTTCAAAAATGTTTGGGAAGCCGGTTCGTCCGCCGAAACCTGCGGTCGGGATTTCGTTAGCGTTTGGAGGCGGGACGGATTGGACGACGAGCGCGGGAGAGGATCGGTATCGGCGTGCGATTTATACGGAGGTTCGGCGGAGCAGTCCGTATCCCGCTTTTTCGACGTTTGATGCTCCGAATCGCGAGGTTTGCACGATTCGCCGGAATCGGACGAACACGCCGCTTCAGGCGTTTGTGACGTTGAATGATCCGGTGTTTGTCGAGGCGGCGCAGGGGTTTGCGCGTCGGGTGATTCGTGAGGCGAGCGGAGATGCCGCGCGGATTGATCATGCGTTCCGAGTGGCGTTGTCCCGGCATGCGACGGAGCCTGAGGCGCGACGGGTGGAGGCGTTGTTGCAGCGTGCGCGCGAGGGCTTTCGTTCGGACGCGGAGGCGGCCAAGCGCTTGGCAACGGATCCGATTGGAGCGTTACCTCAGGGACTGGATGCGGTGGAGGCAGCGGCTTGGACGGGGGTTGCGAATGTTATTTTGAACCTCGACGAGTTTGTCATGCGTCGGTGATTTCCGGTGCGAGAACATCTCTCCAAAAACCATTTTATGAATCACGTTGAACATCTTCACCAAGAGCGGCTTCAGCTCGAAACGCGTAGGCACTTTTTGAAAACGGGCGGGCGGTTGAGTTTGGGCGCAATGGCTCTGGATTTGATGCGGTCTGAGGTGGACGGGGCCGCGGTGACGAACGATCCGATGGCGCCGCGCAAACCACATTTCCCGGCGAAGGCGAAGCGCATCATTTATTTGCACATGTCGGGTGGACCGCCGCATCTGGACATTTTCGATCACAAGCCGGGCCTGGTGAAGCGAAGCGGCGAAGATGTGCCGGACTCGATTTTGAAGGGGCGTCGTTTCGCGTTTACGAGTGGAGTGCCGAAGCTCATGGGATCGCCTCGGCAGTGGAGTCAGCACGGTTCGGGCGGGATCTGGATGTCGGATGCGGTGCCCAACTTTCATTCGGTTGCGGATGAGGTGACGGTGATTCGTTCGATGAAAACGGATGAGTTCAACCACGCGCCAGCGGAGCTGCTCTTGTTTACGGGTTCGCCGCGACAGGGCCGTCCGTCGATGGGTTCGTGGGTGACGTACGGGCTTGGTTCTGAGAACGAGAATTTGCCCGGGTTTGTGGTGTTG
>JBIIXW010000142.1:0-8249 GCA_044347165.1 Chthoniobacteraceae bacterium | reverse complement strand
ACCGTCCGATCCAACATCCGCCCCCCACCCGGCTCCTCCGTCGCCTTCAAAAAGTCCATAAACCGCGCCAGCCGGCCCAAATGAAAGCGATCAATCGCAGCCAACCGTTTCAACATCTCCGCATCCCCGCCATGGTGCGACAACTCATGGTGATTCTCTCCGCCCCCACCAAAACCGCCCGCCTCTCTCGACCACTCAAACGAAATCACCCGCGTCGTGTCCGTCAGAAACGCCAGGTACGACAACTCCATCATCACATCCAACCACATCGGACGATCATGCGCGTTGCCCGGTTGCATCGAGAGCTGCAACAGTTTGTCTTCCACCGTCGGTTTCGGAACGTCCACCCACGATTCCAACCGCTGCACTCGCTCCTCCGTTTGCCGGACACTCCCCAAGTACTCGCCCAACTTCTGCCGATCCTCCGCTCCCAACCGTTTTTCCAACGCTTTCGCATCCTGCATCACACTGTCCAACACACTTTTGCGCTCAGCATACCGACGCAGCGTTGCCTCTCTGTCTGAGGTGCTTTCCGGCACAAACAACCGTTCAAACACCCGCTTCGGTGAATTCTCAGCCGGCAAAGGCGTCCCAGTGCGATCAAAACTCAACGTGTGCGAATGCCCCGCCGTCCCCGTGCCCGACCCATCCGCCAACTGTAACGAAGCAAATCGCGTCTCCCGCCCGTGCCGCTCCGCAATCACCTGATCAATCGAAACCGTGTTGGTGTAATCAGAACCTGGACGCCCCTTCAAGTTGGCTCCCGTCAACCATGTATCCGCACCCGAATGCCCGCCCTGAGAAGACGGATGCCCAAGGCCCGTCAGCACCGAAAAATCTGCCCGATGCGCCTCAAGCACTTTGAGCGTCGGCGAAAGCACATACCCCCCTCCCTCCCCCTCAGGCATCCACTCCAAAATGTTCACGCCATTCGGAACATAACACGCAATGAAACGCGGATGACTGCCCAACGATTTCGCCATCGGCTTGAACTGCGAAGGCGCTCCCAAAGTGCGTGGCAGCATCGCCTCCAAAAGCGGTAACGCCAGCACCGCTCCCATCCCCCGCAACACATGCCGCCGTGAAAGCGGCTCTCTCAATGCAATATTCATGATTCGTAAAACCTACTTAGTCCCAAACGCTTCCGATTCAACGACTTCTTTGATTAAACTCCGTAACGTCATATCGCCACCCTTCAACCGGTCCACCGCACGCTGAATCATCGGTCGATCCGCCAACCCCATCTCGCGCCCCAACGCATACGTAAACAGTTTCGAACTCAAACAGTTCAAAAATAAATCCTGCCGAGCCATCAACGCCGCACGTAACCCGTCCGCCCCCTCCACCACCGTGCCATCCGGCAACTGCGACGATGCATCAATCTTCGGATCGTTCCGGTCAACCCGTCCCTTGTAACCAAACCCCTCCTGCTCGCGCCACTCGCCCGCCGCATTAAAGTTCTCCAGCGCAAACCCCAACGGATCAATGCGATCATGACACCGCGCGCACTGCGGCAACTCCCGATGAATCGACAACCGCTGCCGAACCGTCGCCTTGTCCACCCCCGGAACCTTCGGCGCAATCTCGCCCGCATTCGCAACCGGCAACCCCGGATCAATCCCCAATAAATTCTTCAACAACCAAACGCCCCGCTTCACCGGCGAGGTCCGAGTCCCGTTGCTCGTAATCGTCAAGACCGCCCCCTGCGTCATCACCCCGCCCCGATGCGCCGCCGCCGGCACCACGCGAAACGCATCCCCGCGCACACCATCAATCCCGTAAAACCGCGCCAACCGCTCATTCACCGTCACAAACTCGCTGCTCAAAAACGACAAAACGCTCCGGTTCCCCCGCAGCACTTCATCGAAGAATGCGAGCGATTCACCCACGAAACTTTGCTGCAAATGACGGTCGTACTGCGGGTACAAATCGGACGCAGGCGGATTCGCCCCCACCTCCCGCAAACCCAACCACTGCGCCGCAAACGATTTTCCCAACGCCGAAACACGCGAATCCAAAAGCATCCGATCCACCTGCTTCCCCAACGCCCCCGCCTCACGCAACCCACCCCGGTCCGCCAGCGCTCGCAGCTCCGCGTCCGGCATCGAACCCCACAAAAAATACGAAAGCCGCACCGCCAACTCGTGATCAGAAAGACGCCGAACCGCGCGCCCGTCTCCTTCACCCGCCCGCTCCGAAAGATACAAAAACTCCGGCGAAGCCAGCACCCCCGTGAGCGATGCCTTCATCGCTTCCACGTACCCACCCCTCCCCGCACGAACCGCATCAAACAACGCCAACTTTCGATCAATCTCGCTCGCATCCACCAGACGGCGATACGCCCGAGGCATGAAACGCTCGAGCACCGCCCGCGCAGCATCCCGCTCTTTTTCCATCGGCGGAATCTCTTTCCCCAATAGTTGAACATGTGAGGCCGGCGGCCATTCCGGTGCCATCGGACCCTCAATCTCAAACCAATCCAAATGCACCACCGGACGCGCGAAATCATCGTGCCCCTGCATCCAAAAATTCTCCAACACCTTGGGGATCGCGTACGCGTACTCGAGCGTCAGCCCCATGCGCTCCTTCGTGCAACGCACCCGAAACTCGTACACGCGGGGCTCTCCCGCAGGAGCATCCACATCCCACTCCGCCACCACACGCGGTTGTCCCCCACTCGTATGCACCAACTTCAACCGAGGCGGCCCGTAGTCGTACATCCGATCGGTTTGAAAATGCTCCAACTCCTTGTCCAAACGCTCCCGCTGCCGCCGCGCTTCATCCATCTTGCCCCGCCCCTCCGTCTCCGCAATCCGACGCTCCAACGCCCTTCGCGCCGATGCCACGACCGCATCCCGCCCAGGAACCGTCCCCCCCGCACGCACCCGAACCACGTATTCGCCCTCGTGGTACATCGCAAAATCCCGCGCGTTCGGATTCCGATCCCAACTTTCATGGTGCATCAACGTCACCCCACCCTCCTTGACATTCTTACCCCCGTGCACGATCGCGTTGTTCTTCGCATCATACCGAACCCGCGAACTGTCCCCACTCCCCACCTCCGGCTCAAACCGCCAACGCAAACTCTCCGGACGTTCCCCCGCCACCAAAGCCCGATCCAACACCTTCCCCGCCAAATCCATGTAAACCTCCAGATGCATCGGGGAAATCGTCAGCGCCCGTCCGTTGTTATCGAACCCCCCAGACGGTGCGTCCACAGGGAGAGACGACACATCCGCCTCCACCCCCAACAAATCGCGAACCGTATTCGCGTACTCATCACGATTCATCCGACGCAACACCGTCCGCGTATCCCGCTTGAACAACTCCGCCCGCACCGCCTCCGCTGTCACCCAATCCACCACGCGCGCCACTTCCTCCGCCGAGGGCTGCTTCTCCTTGTCCGGCGGCATCTCATGCCCGTTCAAAACGTTCACCACCTCCGCCCATCGCGCCCGCACCGCCCGATCCCCAAACTGATTCGGTAACGCATCATCCACGCGGAAATCCCCCTTCTGCTTCTCCGCACCATGACACCCCTCGCAATAAGTCCGAAAAAATGGACGCGCCACCTCACGATACCCGCTCTCATCCGCACGGAAATCTTCCGCCCCAGCCAATGCCCCAACCCAGAACGCCGCCAACATCCCAAGGATCCTCTCAACTCTGAAAAGCATGCCGGTCGTTGAGCACCTTTCAGACCCCCTCCGCCAAACGGACTCGCTTTGCAAAAACCTCCCGCACCCTCCCTACCCGCATAGATTCCCATTTGCCGCTGCGTAGTCCCCCACAAAAACATTCCCCGCGCGGGGCGCTCATCCACTCCTTGATACTCGCGGTGATTTCGCCCTTTTCCCAATGCGCTTCAAAAACATTCGAGGAAAACCGGTGACTGACCAAGTGGTGGAGATTTCTTCCGCCAGAAGCGATGCCTCCCTTGGCCAACTCCACACGTCAGGCTCCCCCAACACACAACCACACCCCTCTGATGCCCGCTTTTTCCCTTCCAAGAAACCGGTCCCTGAGGTAACGACAACAAAAACGGTATACCGAATGTCTTCGCCCCTTCCACCAATCTCCCTAACCGAATCCGCTGCATCCCACCTCCGCAGCGCAATCCTCCTCGGCAACCTCTCCCCCGGCGATCTCCTCGCAGAATCTGCCGTTGCTAATCGCCTTGGCGTCAGTCGAGTTCCCGTTCGTGAGGCCCTCTTTCAACTCGAACGCGAAGGTCTGGTGGAGTTCAGTCAGACCGGACGCGCCTACGTTAAATCCCTCTCCGCAGTCGATTTTGAAGAACTGCACCTCCTCAGACTCACCCTCGAAACCGCAGCCGCAAGGCTTGCCTCCAAACACATCCGCGATTTCGAAGACCGCCTCCGCGAAAACATCGAGCGAACGCGACGGGCCACCAGCCTCGCTCAACTCACCTCACTCGACCTCGACTTCCACCAACTCATCCTCGACGCCTCTGGCAACCGTCGCCTTTCAGCCCTCTGGAGAGGACTCCGCCATGAACTCGAACTCTGGCTCGGCCAACTGCACCGCTCGCATCAACTCCAAACCAAGGGAACCCGCTCCGAAACCGTCCGCTCTCACGAACACCTCGTGCACGCTTTCACGACCGGCACCGCCGATCAATGCGAAGTCGAAATGCGACGCCATGTCCTTGGCTGGCGCGAATGGCTACCTACCCCCGAAAAACCATGACCCTCCCCGCCCACAAACTGTTACGCGTCGCAATCCTCATCGCGATACTCGCGCCCGCAACTCGCGCGCTTGCCGAGGCACGCCCCGTCAACATCGACACGCTACTGCGTTCTCACTGCCTCGAATGTCACTCCACCGCAAAGCAAAAGGGTGACCTCGATCTCGAAACATCCAGCATCCAAAGGGAACCGCACGTTTGGGAACATGTCCTCGAACAAATCGCCACCGGTGAGATGCCTCCCAAAAAAGAGCGCCAGTTCTCCCCCGCAGAAAAAGCAGCATTCACGGGATGGGTCCGCTCCTCACTCGATCAACTCGCTCTAAAAAATGCCGGCGACCCCGGCCCCGTGCTACTCCGCCGCCTCTCCAACCGCGAGTTCACCTATTCCATCCGAGATCTCACAGGCATCCCCACGCTCGAACCAGCACGCGAGTTCCCCGAAGACGGCGCCGCCGGAGAAGGTTTCACCAACACCGGAGCCGCACTCGTCATGTCCCCAGCGCTCCTCACCAAATACCTCGACGCCGCCAAGGACATCGCAAACCACATGGCGCTCACCCCCACCGGAATCCGATTCTCCACCAGCACGTCTCCGCAGGACTGGACCAATGAAACCCTCGCAAACATCCGAGCCCTCTACGCCCGTTACTCCAACTCCGCCAAAGGTTCTGAAACCGTTCAGCAAGGCATCAAACTCGACATCGGCGATGGCGCAGGCCGCATCCCCCTTCATCGCTACCTCGCCGCACTCCAATCGCGCGAACCCGCGAACGAACTAAGTCCGAAATACCTCGGCATCCTCAAGGCAGCCCTCACCGCCACCGACAACAATCCACTCTTAAATCCCCTCCGCGACAAATTCCGTGAAGGCAAACTCACTCCAGAAGATATCGCCCCTTGGCAAAACGTCCTCTGGCGCTTCACTCAAGTCGGGCACATCGGCAAAGAGAATGGTCCGAAAGCGTGGCAAGAACCCATCTCCCCTCTCACCCATCGCTTTGAATCGCGAACCAAACTCGATTCCCAAAAAGACACCACCGTGTACCTCGTCGCCAATAACGCCGGCGACGGAAATCAAGAAGATCAAGTGATTTGGGAAAACCCCCGCATCGTAACCCCAGGCCGTCCCGACATCGCCGTTTCCGAACTGGAGCCCCTCCTCAAGCGCCTCGAGTCTCTGCGCTCAGCCCTCATCGAAACCAGCGTTCAGTGCCTCAACGCCATCGCTACAGGCAGCTCCGACGCCCCAAAAGAGCATCTCCTCGCTTGGCGAAACTACCTCGGCCAAGGCACCACCAAACTAGAACCCCTCCTCACCGGAAACCTCAACAGCACACCCGACTATAACTTCATCAAGGGATGGACCGGTGCCGACGCTCTCAGCGTTCTCGCGAACTCGTCTGACGCCACCGTCCGCATCCCCGGCACCATGCGCGCCCACAGCGTCGCTACCCACCCCTCGCCAAAACGGGCCTCGGTCATCGCATGGAAGTGCCCCACAAAGGGCCAGTTCACCGTCTCTGGTAACGTCAGCCACGCCCACCCCGAATGCGGGAACGGTATCACTTGGAATGTCGAACTCCGGAGCGGTGCCACCAACGAAACCCTCGCAAAAGGCCTCTCCGAGCGAACAAAAATCCTGACCTTCGGCCCCTTCGAAAATCTCCCCCTCGAAGAAGGCAACGTCATCGCCCTCGTGATTGGACCCAGAGACGGGAACCACGCCTGCGATCTCACCGCTATCAACCTCACCGTCACCGACGGATCAAAAACGTGGGATCTCGCCCCAGACGTTTCGCCCAACATCCTCAAAGGAAACCCTCACGGCCCATGGCACTTCCTCAGCCAACCCTCTAACGCCGACAGCGGACCAGACATCCCTGCGCCCATCGCGCAGTGGCGAAAATCTCCCACGCCCGAGAACGCGCAAAATGTCCGAGCCTTTCTCCAAAAGGATTTCCCCCTCACAAGCCCCCTCCTAGCAAACGCGCTCGCCGCAACTCCACCCACCACCACGCCCCCCGCTCAATCCCCACACCTCGAAACAACCGCTCCGTCCATCATCCCCATCACCATTCCTGCTCCGTTTGCCAAAGGGGCCGAGTTCGTCGTGTCAGGACGATTGAAGTCTCAAACCCGAGGCAGCGTTCAACTCCAGGTGCTCACCGAAAAGCCCGACTCGGCCTCCACGCTCCTCCCCGGGATCACGCTCTCACTTCAAAAGAAAGGCCAATGGAGTGATAACAACCTCGTCTCATCTCATTCCGCTCCCATCGTCGTGAATGAGGGCTCTTCCGAGCGCCAACAGTTCGAAAAATCGTTCGCCCAGTTCCGCGACCTCTTCCCCGCAGCCCTTTGCTACACCCGCATCGTTCCTGTCGACGAAGTCGTCACCCTCACGCTTTACCACCGTGAAGATGAACACCTGCGCCGGTTGATGCTCGACGATCAAAGCACCCAAGAACTCGAACGCCTGTGGAAGGAGTTGTTGTTTGTCAGCGACGCACCTCTCAAACAAGTCGCAGCCTTTGAACAACTTTGGCAGTTCGCAACGCAAGACGCTAAACCCTCCGCGTTCGAACCCATGCGAAAACCCATCATGGAAGCCGCAGCCAAATTCAAAGACCAAAAACGGGCTGCACTCGCCGCTCAGCAATCCGCGGTCCTCGAGTTTGCCGCAAAAGCTTGGCGACGCCCCCTCACCCCAGACGAATCCAATGCGCTCAAATCTCTCGAGCCGCGCCTCATGCTAACCAGAGTTCTGACCTCACCCTCCTTCCTGTACCGAATCGAACGCGCTCCCGCACAAACCGGCCCCGTGAGCCCTCACGAACTCGCCTCGCGACTCAGTCACTTCCTGTGGTCCTCTGCCCCCGACGACCAACTCCTCTCCCTCGCCAAATCCGGCGCACTCTCTCAACCCGAAACCCTGCGTGCAGAGACCCGTCGCATGCTGGCGGATGGCCGCACACGCCGTCTCGCGACCGAGTTCGGTTGCCAGTGGCTTCACATACGCGACATCGGAACTCTCTCCGAAAAAAGCGAGCGCCACTTCCCCACCTTCACCACCCTCCGCGAATCCATGCTCGAGGAAGCCGTCCTCTTCCTCACGCACTCCATCCAAACTAACGCCCCCATCACCTCCCTCCTCACTGCGAATCATACATTCATCGACGCACCCCTCGCCGCCCACTACGGCATCCCTCTGAAAGGCAAAGACTGGCAACGCGTCGACGAACTCAAAAGCCACGGTCGAGGCGGTATTCTCACTCTCGCCGCAACCCTCTCGAAACAATCCGGCGCTTCCCGAACAAGCCCCATCCTCCGCGGAAACTGGGTCAGCGAAGTCCTCCTCGGTGAACGTCTTCCGCGCCCACCCAAAGACGTACCAACACTTCCCGAAGAAGCGCCCGAAGGCCTCACCGAACGCCAACTCATCGAACGCCACTCCAGCGACGAACGCTGCTCCGGATGCCACCGGCGCATCGACCCCATCGGCTTCGCTCTGGAAGGATTCGATCCCATCGGCGGTGCAGGG
>JBIIXW010000141.1:0-8288 GCA_044347165.1 Chthoniobacteraceae bacterium | reverse complement strand
TTCTTTCCGAGGGGAGCGGGCGGTATTTTCGGAAAGGCCGCCTTGGACGACCTTGAAACGACCTTTTTTGAAGACGGAAAGAGCGTCGATGACCCAGCGTCCTTGCAGGTACCGCGTGGTCATGACAGCTGTCGTGGCGATTCCGCCTTCAATTGCCATCTGCGCCCAGTCATGGGAGGCCGTTGCGGAGAGCAACCGTATTCCGACGAAGGTGATTGCGAGCCATTTGGCACTGATGCCGAGGAAGAGTGACACGGCGGGTGCCATGGTGGCGAACGCGACGAAAAGACCTGTTCCGCAGGGGATTCCTGCGAATCGCACGTTTTGGAAGCTCGTGCAAAGAACCCCGATGAAGGGGGCGGTGAGGAATAGAATGATGTAGAGGTGAATGAATGATTTCCTTCCGAAAAACCGTTCGAGCTCTCGGCCGAAGAAGAAATAAACGGTGAGTTCGAGAAGGAAGGGAATGTTTGGTTGGTTCCAGAACGCGTAGGTGAACACCCTCCACAGCTCTCCGTGTTTGAAAATGGCTTGAGCGTCGTAGTTAACAACACTTTCGACCGATCCCTGGCCCAACGCAATCGCTACGGTGGTCGCAATCATGGAGATGAGGAACGTCCCCATGAGGATTTCCACGGAATGAACCGGTAATCCGCGGAGGGAGAACCACGGGGCATAATCGCCAGATTGCTGACGGAACGTCATAGCGGCACTGACACTAGCTCCATGGAGAGAGAGTACAAGATTTGAGGTCTAGGTAGAGCCCGCGGTCGTTCGGATGATTTTTGGGATACGATTTTTCGCATTGCGTTCTGAAGGCACGGCGAGTGCGTTGGCACGGATGCTATTCGTTGGCGTTTTGTTCTGAAATATGAAGGTTCGATTTGTTTTGGGAGCTCTCGCGTTGCTTTTTGGGTTGGCCCTGAGGGCAGAGTCTCCGTTTGAAGCGCCCGTGACAGTGGAGGTTCGTTACCTGCCGCGGAGCGGGGTGAAGGCAGTGCCGGTGGTTCTCAAAACACCCGAGATAATCGCCGGGTTGACTTCTCCAGGCGGAGAGATGGCGTGTTCGCTCGATGGGGGCAATCACGACCAAGATTGGATTTTCAAACGGGTTGTGAAGTCGACCGTACGGGGTGGTCCTGCGTTGGGGACAGACCTATCCGGAAAGATACAGCTCGAAGTATTGGGGAAATCGGCGGTGGGGTCTGTGAAGCCGGCTCAGGGGATTGCGCCAAAGAAGCGAGTCCCACTCGGGACGCTGACGGAGACTCGGTCTGTCAAGCTGACCATGAGTTTGTCGGACGGGGTGTTTTTCGAGTTTTGGGGCAGCCTTGTGGTAAGGTACGCCGTATTTCAAGAGGCGGGGCAGACCGAAGGGTTTTGGATTCCTTCGGCGACGAGTCTGAACGCGATTGGGGTTGCGCGTCTCTCTTCGGAGGCGGAGTGGATTTCTGCGTCGTTGAAGATGGCGATTGGGGCCTTCAAGCCGGTGCCGGTCTCGCCGGTTGCGGTGGTTCCGACGGGGTTTAAGCCGGAGATGGTCAACGTGGAAGGGGGGGTATTGCCGTCTCACTCGGTGTTTGCGGATACGGCAGTTGAGGCGTTTCAGATGGGACGCTACGAGGTGACCTGGGCGGAGTGGGTGGATGTCCGGACGTGGGCAGTTTCGAATGGGTACGATTTAGCGGGAGTGGGCGGGGGTAGTGGCGATCGGCACCCCGTTCGCGATGTGAGTTGGATGGATGCAGTGAAGTGGTGTAACGCTCGGAGCGAGCGGGAAGGGATTTCTCCGGTCTATCGTGTGGGAAACTTGGTTTATCGAGGCGGGACCGTTTCGCCTGCGGCGGTCATGGCGACTGAGACGGCCAAGGGGTATCGCCTTCCTACGGAAGCGGAGTGGGAGTGGGCGGGACAAGGGGGAAAGCACTCAAGAGGCTATCGATTCAGCGGAGGAAGTGTTCTGGCGAATGTCGGTTGGTTTTTTCGAAATAGTGCTGGGGCGGACGTGGGTTTCTTTGGGGAGACGAATGGGACTTGGCCCGCTGGTCTAAAAAGTCCGAACGAGCTGGGGCTGTTCGACATGAGCGGAAATGTCAGGGAGTACTGCTGGGAAACCGTCGAACACTCGGGCCGTCGCGTTCGTGGCGGCGCATGGAATGGGGGGGAAGAGGAAGCGGAGGTTTACGACAATCAGTCCAGCGTCGACCCAGAGAGTAAGGACCCTGCCACGGGATTTCGTTTGGCCCGCAGTATCTAGCCGCAGGCCGCTTCGAGGCGGGCGAGGACCGGGTTAACTCTTCGAGAGGCCCAGCACTGAGGAAGTTGATTCCCGAATCGCTTGGCAGAGCGCGCGATTTTTGCCCAGTGGTTGACCGAGTGATGGAACCATCTCTTGCAGTTTGGCTTGCCATGCCTCCGAGCGGAACTGGTCCGGAAAGCACCGCTCCAGAAGTTCGATCATGATGGAGACCGCGGTCGAAGCGCCTGGGGAAGCGCCGAGTAGGGCCGCAACGGTGCCGTCCGCCGAGCTGACGATTTCGGTGCCAAACTCCAGTTTGCCGCCCTCGTCGCGGTCTTTCTTGATGATTTGGACGCGTTGCCCTGCGTCCTCGAGCGTCCAGTCCTCGAGTTGGGCATCGGGCACAAACTTGCGCAGCGCGGCGAGGCGGTCTTCGGGGGATTGTCGGACTTGATCGATGAGGTACTTGGTGAGGGGCAGGTTATGTAGACCGGCCGATAGCATGGGGAGGATGTTGTCCAGTTGCAGGGATTCCGGCAGGTCGAGGAGGGAGCCGTGCTTCAAAAACTTGGTTGAAAAACCGGCGTACGGTCCGAACAGCAGTGCTTTTTTTCCGTTAATGATGCGGGTGTCGAGGTGTGGGACAGACATGGGCGGTGCTCCCACCTCGGCTTTTCCGTAAACTTTCGCGGCGTGGCGTTCGACAAGTTCGGGATTTTGACAGACCAACCATTGTCCGCTCACGGGAAATCCACCATATCCTTCTGCCTCAGGTATTTCGGTTTCCTCGAGAAGAGGGAGCGATCCGCCACCGGCCCCGATGAAGAGGAATTTCGTTTCGAGGGTTTTGACGGAACCGTCCTTGTGGTTGGTCGCCTCGATCTCCCAGTGCCCATCCTGTTTTCTGCGCTCGATGAAGTTGATGTGGTGACCGAGGAACACTTGGACATTTGGAAGGGCCTCGAGGTGTTTGAAGAGGGCTCTCGCGAGGGCGCCAAAGTTCATGTCGGTGCCGATTTCCATTCGGGTTGCCGCAACGGGTTGGTTGGGGTCCCGACTTTCCATGATGAGCGGCATCCATTCGGAGAGTTGTTCGCGGTTTTCGGAATACTCCATTCCCTCGAAAAGTGGGGATTGAGAAAGGATTTCGAAGCGCTTGCGGAGGTATTCGACGTTGTCGTCCCACACAAAGCTGAGATGAGGGGTCTGGGTGATGAAAGATTCGGGATTTTCAACGAGTCCCTTTTTGACCAACTAGGCCCAGAACTGTTTTGAAATCTCGAACATCTCGGCGATTTTGAAGGCTTTGGACGTCTGGATGGAGCCATCCTCGTTCTCTGGCGTGTAGTTGAGTTCGCAAAATGCCGAGTGTCCGGTGCCTGCATTATTCCACGCATCAGAGCTTTCCAGTGCGATTCCATCGAGGCGCTCGTAGATTTCAATTTTGAGGGGCGGATGGAGTTCCTTGAGGAGGACCCCGAGGGTGGCGCTCATAATACCCGCGCCGATTAGGACGACGTCAGGGTGAGAAGTGGGTTCGTGGTGCCAGTGGAAGATGTGGGAGAGGCGCATGGGAGGCGGGTGAAGGAGGGTGGATGGGTTGGAAAGTCCTTCACTGGATCATGGTTCGTCTGATGCGGCGATGAAATCTATGGAACGCTTTTCTCGAGCCGTTGGTGTCGGTCTTTGCGCGGGGGCCTCCGTTTGACGCGGATTCATTGATTGTGAAGGGCAGCGGGACGGGGACGAGGGGTGTTAAAAGCAGAAAGCCCCAGACCGCTGCGGTCCGAGGCTGGGTGGATTCTCTTGAGTGAGCGGAAGAGGAGCCGTTATTTCTCAATCTCAGCCAGCAACTTCTGCAAGAAGGCGCGTTTTTTTTCTGCGAGTGTTGCGGCTTCTTCCGGTTTTTTCGGATCGGCTTTGGGGAATGAACGGAGCGAGTCCGCTTCGGAGCGACGTTCGAGGGCCCATGCGAGATTTGCGCGCGCCTTGGAGAGCGCTTTGCTTTCAAGGGGCGCAGCGTCTTTCTGAAGGGTCTCCGCAACAGATGCGACGACGCTCTTCAGCGCTACTTCACTCGAGGTGAGCGGGTTCGGTGTAGCAGGGCCATCGATTTGGCGTAGCGCCCAGCGGATGCCTTGTGCGATGTGCTTTTGGTAGGTTTCGTCCGTCCAGGTTCCGGGATTGTGTCCGAGGTTGGTGTAGAACAAGCGCCCTTTCTCCACTTCACGAACCCACGAGACGGGAACATGATACGGGGCCTTCGGGGTGGATTGCACGGTGTCTAAGCTGATGAGCACGCGCACCGATTCAGGGTTGAAGTTGTTGTACTGATAAATCTCGTCCTTCCACTGGAAGCTTGAGGGGAACATGGCTACTGCAGGGTGGGAGGTCTCGTGATTGGTGAACGTGTAGGTTCCGCCAGATCCCCAAGGATGACCGGCGAATGATCCGTTCACGAGTTCGGCATAAGCCGGCATCGCTTTGAGTGTGTCGGTGGCGGCGTGCATTCCGACGAAGGCTTTTCCGGATTTGACCCAGTTTCGGAATCCTTCGCCATCTGGGAGAGGGAGTTCGCCTGTCGTGTTGCAGAAAACGACTCCGTCGTAGGCCTTCAGGCCCTCTGGACTGAATTTTTCCGCGAACATTTGCTTCACCTTTGCGGTCCAAGCGGCGTCTTCCTCGCGGGCTTTCTCAGAGGCGAGTTTGTGAGCATCGAGTGCCGCTTTGAACTGCTCGTCGGTCATGTTCGGCTTCCGTTCGGGCGCTTTGCCCGCGTTTGGCCGAGGGCCTGGTTGGCTGAGGAATTCGAAGGCAAAGTCACCTCCGCTTTTTGCGGCGAGTTCGGGCAGGACTTTCTCGGCTTCGTCAATGGCAGGGCCGTGACGGAAACCGGTCGTGATGGTGACGACGAGGAGCTTCTTCGGTGCGGCTTCGAGGGAAATGACGCCGAGTCCAGGCAGCGCGCAAAGACCAATGGATAGGATAGTTCTGAATTTGAGCATGATTGGGGGTTGTTTGGATGTTCGCCACGTCGCTCGGAAGGGCGGTGGGCGCCTTTGCCCGTGTGAGATGCTCGCACTGTGGCGGTGCTGATGCAAATCGTTCCACGCTTCGGAGGCTTGACGACTCATGGGAGCCGCTAATTTTGGGAACACCAAACCATGAGCGACCAATCGACCCCCCTGTCCGCGAATGTACCCTCTGTTGCGAAACCCGTTGTAGTCTCAGCAGTGCAAGGCATTGCGATCACGATTCCGCCGAAGGTTGTGGCTCCCGCACTTGTTCCGACGGTTTCGGCTCCTTTGGCGAGTGCGGTTGCGCCCGTTGGCGGGGCTGGTATCGCGATCACGATTCCGCCGAAGGTTGTTGCTCCTGCGCTTGTTCCGACGGTCTCGGCTCCTGTGGCGAGTGCGGTTGCGCCCGTTGGCGGGGCTGGTATCGCGATCACGATTCCGCCGAAGGTTGCGGCTCCTGCGCTTGTTCCGACGGTCTCGGCTCCTGTGGCGAGTGCGGTTGCGCCCATTGGCGGGGCTGGTATCGCGATCACGATTCCGCCGAAGGTTGCGGCTCCTGTGGCGGCAGTCGCTCCTGTGGCTGCGATTGCTCCTGCGGCGGCGGTTGCCCCTGTGGCAGCGGTTGCTCCTGTGGCTGCGATTGCTCCTGCGGCGGCGGTTGCCCCTGTGGCGGCGGTTGCTCCTGTGGCAGCGGTTGCTCCTGTGGCAGCGGTTGCTCCTGTGGCAGCGGTTGCTCCTGTGGCTGCGGTTGCCCCTGTGGCGGCGGTTGCCCCTGTGGCGGCGGTTGCCCCTGTGGCGGCGGTTGCTCCTGTGGCGGCGGTTGCTCCTGTGGCTGCGGTTGCTCCTGTGGCTGCGGTTGCTCCCGTCGGGACCGTAAGACCGACAGCAGTTCCGGTGGTGGCTAGGCGGTTGTTCAGGAAAACTCCCTGAGGCTTAACCAGATGGCGCTGTGTTGATTTACCGATGGCGCGCTTCGGGAGGTTGTTCTCCTCCAGGCCTTCAAGGTGATGCGCACGATTTCGATGGGGAGAATGGGGTCAACGCGGGTGTTGGATTTTCTGTTCTCGGCGATACCGGTGAGGCTGGGGAGTGCCGAGGAGGGGAGGCGGGTTGAAAACCCGCCCTCCGGCCTGGGGGGGGGGCGATGGTGGTGGTGGGCTGAAACTATGGGCTCTCCGGATGGGCTGGTTGCTTGAACCGGAGGGAGCCGTCTTTGGTGGACCATGTGACTAGCGTTCCGTCGTGGGAACCGGCGGCGAGCGTCTCAGAATCGCGGTGAATGGCAATCGCTCCAACCCAGTCGGACAACCCTTCAAAGGTGCGCTGCACCGCAAGCTTATCGGCAGAGGCTTGCACCACCTTTCCGGAGGATCCACCGACGTAAATCGACGTTCCGTCGTAAGCGGTTCGAAAGACGTCCCCTAATCCGCCGAGCTCGCGTCCCTTTTTTACGTCCGCCTGTTTCCACGCATGAAGGCTTTTGTCCTTACCCGCTGTCAGCAGCTCCTCGAGTGACAGAAATCGGATAGAGAACAAGCCGCTCTGGTGTTCGCGGTAGGTATTCATCAACTTGCCGGTTTCGGTGTCGTACACCTTGGCGATGCGGTCGAGTCCAACGGAGGCAAACCGTTTTCCGTCCGCACTCATCGCGAGGCCGGTGACGGCGTCGGCGTGGGCGTTGAGTCGGTGGGTGCGCCGCGCGGAACGCATCTCGAGGAGGGAGAGGGAATGATCGGCGCCGGCGAGCACAAGGGTTTTGCCGTCCGGCGTGATTTCGAGGTCGAGAAAGACGTCGGAGGCGGCGGCGAGTTGGCGCATGAAACGGCCTGAAGCAAGGTCGAACTGCCGGACTTCGCCGGATTCGCCGGGAGTTCCGCCTGCGGTGATGAACGATCCCCCATCGGGATGGAGGACGATGTCAAACGTCCTCGGGGATGCGTTCTCAATGCGTTGGAGCAGCTTTCCTGACGCGGCGTCTCGCACGAGGATTTCGCGCAATCCGCCGATGAGGATTTTTTTCCCGTCCGGACTAAACGCGATGGCTGAAACGGGGAGCGGGGCTCGGTAGGCTGCAGGGGCGGGCGGATGCGTCTTTGGTGGAACGATTTCGACGATGGGAGCGTTACGATCATCGCCATCGAAGAGGGCCCCTTCCGCGATCCATTGTCTGATTTTCTCCTGCATGGCTGCGGCAAGGGGAGGTGCCTTCTTAGGCATCCGCTCATCTACATCGGAGGAGGTGAGCAGGTGAAAAAGGCTGCTTTTTTCAGGGTTCCCTGGGGTGAGAACGGGGGTGGCTGGATCGTCGTTTCGCGAGAGGAAGTCAAAGGTGTCTAGACGGTAACCGCCGCGTTGCTCGGCGGGCCCGTGACAGGTTTGGCAGTGTTCGAGGAGAACTGGGGCGATCTCGTTTCGAAAGCTCACTGGGGCTGCTTCAACCGCGGTGGGAGGCAGTGCGAAGGTGGCCAGAAAAACGGGGAAGGCGAGGCGGGTACTCATTGGCGGAAGATGAACTCGCGGAGGTTGAGAATCGACCAGACGACGTCTTCCAACGCGGTGGCTCGATCGGGTTGCGAGGCGATGTAGGAACTTGTTTTTTCGCGTTCGACGTCGGAGGGCTCGCGACAAAGAGCGGCTAGGTACAGATCCGAGAGAATGGCGTGATCGTCTTTGCCTTCACTAATCCATTTTTTGATGAGCGCTCCTCCGCCATTTTTTAGACGACTTTCGACGGTCTGACTGTTGGAGAGTTGGAGGGCTTGGGTGAGGCTGGGTTGGTTTTGTCGCTCGCAGGCGCAAGAGCTTTGGCGAGCGGGTTGTCCGAACGCGACGAGGAACAGGTTGTTGGGTTGGGGGGCAGGAAGTTGGGTTGCCGGGGTTCCGACGGGGAGGCTTCCGAAGCGTTCGGGTTGGCCGGTGATGCGCCCCACGGCGTCGAGTAGTTGTTCCGCGCTCAGGATTTGTCGGCGCGCGTGGGAAAAGAACCGTTCATCGTCGCGGTTCAGCTCGAGCGATCGCGCGGAACGTTGGAA